>JANWVD010000100.1 GCA_025057715.1 Aquificaceae bacterium
CAAAAAGAACGCCAAGAGCGAGAACTCATCTACAAACACCACCTTTCAATCTATGCTTCTCGCCTTGGTTATTCCCCAGAAGAGCTGGAAAAGGAGCTGCTAAATACCCTCTCAATCAAAAAAGACCAGCTAATACTAATGCTTAATCGCTTAAGCTTTGAGAAGCTAAAATCAATTCTAAAAAGCCCAAAAATACAAAAACATGGATTAGAAGGAACAGAGAGCCTCTCTCTCGACGGTCTTGAGATTATGCATACCCTTGCAGAGTGCTGCAATCCGCTTCCTGGTGAGGAAGTGCTGGGCGTAATAACCAAGGGCCGTGGACTTAGCGTCCATTCTGCCATGTGCCCTAATCTAAAGCACATAATAAAAGTCTCCCCTGAAAAGGTTTTAAAGCTAAGCTGGCGTTTTTCAAAGGGTCTTCATCCTGCAAGAGTGCGCGTCGTTGCTTTTGATAGAGTTGGGCTCTTATCTGATGTCACGCGGATTATCTCCTCTTTTGGTGCAAATATCACCAGAGCGTCAACCAACAGCCTTGGCTCTGGCGAAGCTATCATGGATTTTACAATTCAGGTCGATAGCTATCAAACGCTTAAAAAGATTCTCGATGCTCTTTATCAGCTTGAGGGCGTAAGGGAATCCCTAAGACTTATGGGCTAAAATGGCGAGGATATTGATAGTTGAGGATGAGCGCACCGTAAGAGAAACTCTTAAAAACATCCTCCAAGAGGAGGGCTATAGCGTCCAAGCAATCGACAATATCAAAAGCATCTTTCAAAAAGCACACGACTGGAAGTTTGATTGCGTTTTATTAGACCTTTGGCTCAAAGATGGCAACGCCTTTGATTCTCTCTGTCAGATATTAGAAGCAGTCAACGGCGCGCCAGTCATAGTCATCACCGGTCATGGAAGAACAGAAAGCGCAGTTAAAGCAATCAAATGTGGGGCTTTTGACTTCCTTGAAAAGCCATTCTCTCTTCATAATCTCTTAAAAAGCGTAAAAGAAGCCATTGGTTATATTTCCTTACGTGATAAAGAACCTATTTATGGTAATTCTGAGCGAATTTTAGAGCTTAAACGCACCATAATAAAGCTCTCAAGCTCTAATCTTAACATCCTGCTTTATGGCGAAAGCGGAAGCGGCAAGGACCTCATAGCAAAAACAATCCACAATCTCTCTAACAAAGAGGGGGAATTCATAAAGTTATCTTGCTCTGGACTTACCAGCATTGACATAAGTTTCTTTAAAAGACCTCAAAGAGCAACTATTTACCTTGATGAGGTCTCTGACCTTAACGAAACGCTCCAAGCAAGGCTTAGGTCCATCTTAGACAATCTTGAAAACTCAGCCGATTTTAGACTCATCTCAAGCACAAGCAAAGACCCAGATAAGACTATACGAAGCGACCTTCGATTTCGCCTCTCCCAAGTTTTGATAAAGCTCCCCTCGCTTCGCGAGATAAAAGAAGACATACCTCTAATTGCCCATAGCTTCTTAAACGATGCCCTAAAGCGCCTTAAAAAACCGCCCAGAAGCCTCTCTGCAAAAGCCCAAGACCTTATTATGAACCTCGATTGGAGGGGCAACTTCAGGGAGCTCAAAAATGCGATGGAAACCATTGCCATACTTCACGATGGTAATACAGTCACAGAGACCCAGCTTATAAACATCCTCGGGCTTAAAGACGCCCAAGATTTTACCCACCTTCACTCAGACCTAAGAAGCGCCCGCCAAGACTTTGAGCGACGCTTTATCCTAAGGCGGCTCGAAGAAAACGGCTTTGACCTTCGAAAGACGGCGGAATCCCTCGGTATAGACCTCTCTAACCTCTATCGCAAGCTACGCCAACTTGATATAGAAATCTAAAACCCGCCCCTTACGGGGCGGTATTTTTTAAAAGCTCCCCTCTTAGCTCCCCAAAAGATAGATTGCTAACCATCCTCACCCACTTGCCGTAGCGTTCTCTTGCTTCAAACCCTAGCTTTTCATAAAGCTTAATCGCAGCTAAATTATTAACCCCCGCCCAGAGCTCTGTGCTATCTAAGCCATTCTCTCTAAAGAGCTCTAATGCCCTATTTACGAGCTTGGTTGCTATCCCTTTTCTGCGGTATGCCTTTGCAACGACAAGCTCGTGGATTGCACCGAGAGTTTTCCTTTCCCTTTTACTATACCAGTGTTTGTCAATACATATAAAACCAACTAACTCTTTGTTATCAAAAGCCCCTATGATTCCATCGCTGTCTCTTGCAAAAAGCCAGTTTATGTAATCTTCTGCATCCGAAGGATGGTCGTAAGAGTATTCCTCAAGCCCCTCATAAGCACTAAGGTAGAGCCTTACCATATCCCGTATGTAGCTCTTATCAAGCTCTTTTAGTATCATCTCAAAAGCGGCTTTGCGCTTTCTGGCACCATCACTCTAAATAAATCCTCTGACGGTCTAAAGTTTCTTTTAATCGCAAGAAATTCAATAGTGGTTAATATTCCGCTCCTTTCTTCTATTTTTAAGCTCTTTATATCCCCGCTTTGCATCTCTATGGAAACTCTGGATATCACCGGGTCTTTGTCTCTTGGTTTTAATACAATTGTCGTTATGTTGGCGTTTTCTATTTCGCTAACTGGTTCTAACAATTCCCTTATCGGTTTTGAAAAGAACATCAAAGCGTAAAAAAGTCCGCCTTTTGAAGGGTCTAATTTCTCAAGCGCGTAGGTATTTTCAGAAGGGTAATAAACGAGTAATCTCTGACCGTCGCTTATGATGTTAATTTTGGTAGGTTGTTCGTATTCCACTCTGAATTTTCCGTCTCTTACTGCAAAGAATGTCCCTCTTGAGCTATCTGGTTTTGCTTGCCATGGATAAGAAACCCTCTGATTAAACTGCACCTTGATGCTATAAGTAGAATCAAGGAGCTTTTGCACCTCATTTAACTCAGAAGCAAAGCAGATACTAAAAGAGAGCAGCAAAACCCTTAAAATCTGTGCATCCTCCTTAGAAAGGATAACACAAGTTCTGTGTTAGTCCAGAAGTTTTCCCAGCTTACTGAGTCAAAAAGGTCATAGCCGCTTGCATTGATTGAAAGCCCGGAGTTTAGCCAAAGCGTTTGGACGCCCTGCTCTTTGAAGGGTGCATGGTCTGGAAGCTCGCCCGGCAATGCAATTAGCTTCGGCTCTATACCAAAATCTCTTGAATGCGATTCAAAGGCTTCTATAAGCATTTTAGAATTAAAGCCAGCCGCATCTTTGTATACAATCTTAGGCAAACCAAACGACATCCCTTGCAAATTAATGCAAGCAAGCGTATGCTTTGGGAGTCTTTTAACATGAAAGTTAGCACCAGCTAAGTTGTCAGTTTGACAATCAAGCAAACTAAACCTTAGTCTTCTTGGTCCTTGATAGCTTTTGTTCAAAGTCTCTATAAGAGAAAGCCACATAAGCAAAGAAAAACCGCTAAAAGATGCACAAAAACTTCCATAAAGAGCATCACTCCTTGCAATTACCAATGTATATGGACCTTTTCCAAACTCTACAAAAAAGTTTACGCACTTTACCCTTTTGCGCTCTGGCTTGTAAATCAAGGTGCCAAAATGACCATTTATCTTCTCGCATGCGCTCAGCGGCAAATTAAAAGTCGGCACCTTAGGCTGTATATTAAAATTTTTGTAGGTATATCTAAATGGTCCACATATAATAACCGCCTTTGCATTAATTTGCGACTCAAAAACCGACTCTGGATAAACGAGGGCTATA
>JANWVD010000101.1 GCA_025057715.1 Aquificaceae bacterium
GCACTAAAGACTGCAATAGAGTCAAGTCAGAGCTGTGATATTTTTGTGTCAATAGGCACTTCTGCTTTGGTTTATCCAGCTGCGAGCCTTCCTTTTATTGCAAAAGAAAATGGTGCAAAGCTTATTGAGATAAATCCGCAGGAAACACCTATATCAAAAATAGCTGACATAAAGATAAGAGAAAAAGCGAGTTTGGGGGTTGAAAAGCTCGTTAAAATTTTAGAAGTTTGAGAGGGGTTTTAATACTTACAGAAGCTTCAAGAAAGATGGGCTATGGGCATCTAAGCAGATGCGTCTCTTTAAAGCAAGCTCTATCTAAAGCCAAAGTTTTCACAAAGCTTTATGTAAGAGGGGATGATAGCGCAAAAGCATTTGCAAAAGATGCCGTGCTTTTCGAGTGGCTAAATTGGGATAAAACTTACCTAAAAGCTCTATCAAAGAGATACTTTGCCGTCGTTATTGACTCTTACTATGCCCCTGAAGAATTTTATCAAGAGTGCGCAAGGGTCTTTAAAGCTATAATAGCAATGGACGATTTTAAAAGACTAAGCGGGGAAGGGCTTTGCATACTAAACCCGGGGCTTTACGCAAGTGAGATGGGATATTTGGGCAAAAACCACATGCTTGGGCCTAAGTTTGCGCTCCTTCGCAAGCCCTTTTGGGGGAATTTTTTTAAAAAAATCCGCGCGCGAAGCGCGCGTTTTTTACTCACATTCGGGGGAGAGGATATAAGGGGTCTTACGCCAAGGTTTGTTAGAGCTCTAAAGAGCGCCTTTGGCTTAGAGCTCTTGGTTGTGATTGGTCATGGGAGCTCACTTGGGGTTTGTGAGCTAGATGGGGTTAGGGTCTATAGAGCTCTGAATGCGCTTGGCATGAGGCGTTTGATGGAGCGTGCGGACATAGTTTTGAGTGCTGGCGGGCAAACTACCTTTGAACTTGCTTGCGTAGGTCTTGGTGGGGTTTTAATAAGCGTTGCGGATAATCAGGTGCTTAACTGTCAAAGTTGGCATAGTTCTGGCGTCTTTACCTGGGCTGGGAATTGGGACGACGAGAATTTAGAGACCAAGGTCTTAAGTGGGCTTTCTGAGTTTTTCTCTTATGAAAAGAGGCTAAGGTCAATGGTTTTGGGAAGAAATCAGGTTGACGGCCTTGGCGTTTTTAGGGTAGTTAGGCAAATTTTAGAGCTAAATTAAGAATTTCTCACGATTATAGCTTTGCCAATTAAATAGGATTTTATCCTGACAATGTCGTAATCTCTTAAAAAGAGCATCTTGCCTATGGCGCATGCTTCGCAATCCACCTTTTCAAACAAAGTAGCTATGTGCTCGTAGTTGCCAGCCCCGCCCGAGGCTATTAGCGGAATGTCAAACCTCTCTCTTACGCTTTTGTATAGCTCAATGTCAAAGCCTGAGAGAGTGCCCTCTTTGTCGATGCTCGTTAGCATTATCTCACCTGCGCCAAGCTTTATGCAGAGCTCTATGTGTTTAAAAATGTCAACCTCTGATGGGACTTTGCCGCTAAAGATATAGACCTTATACTTCCCTTGCTGAGTTTTTTTGACATCAATTGATACAATTATCGCTTGAGAGCCAAATTCGTCCGCAAGATGCTTTATCAAATCAGGATTTAGCAAAGCATGGGTGTTTATAACTACCCTGTCTGCGCCGTTTAGAAAGAGTTCTCTGGCATCTTGCAAGGTTTTTATGCCGCCGCCTGCGCATATGGGAAGTTTGCAAGCGCTTGCTATTTTCCTTAAGAGTTCTGAGCTAATTACTTTACCGCTTTTGCTTGCGTTTATGTCAAGAATGATAATTTCGTCTGCGCCTTGAGCGTCGTAGATTTTAGCCTGCGAAAGAGGGTCGCCGGTGTCTATGTAACTTGAGAAGTTTGTCCCCTTTACTAATCTATTGCCCGATAGCAAAAAAAGAGGAATTATTCTCTTTATCACTTTAGACTCTCTAAAGTGTTATATAAGACCCTTATGCCGTCTGCTTGGCTTTTCTCTGGGTGGAATTGAAAACCGACGATGTTGTCTTTTTTAACTGCTGCAACTATTTGCGCTTTGCCAAATTGAAATGTTGCTATTATGCAAGAGTTCTCCTCAGGAACGAGATGATAGCTATGCATAAAGTAAAAGCTACTGTCTCTTAATCTCTTAAAGATTTGGTTATCAAGGTGTTTTATCTCTCTCCAGCCTATGTTAGGAACTCTTGATTCATTTTCGTCTAATCTTTCCACCTTTGCTTTAATCCAATTAAAGCCCTTATGAATACCATTTTCGTAGCTAACGGTTGCAAATAGCTGCATGCCGAGGCATATGCCAATTAGAGGTTTTCCTTCTTTTACGTGAGTATCTATGGCATCAAAGAGGTTTTTCTGCTTGATTTTTTGAATTGCGCTTGAGAAGTTGCCAACGCCAGACAGAACCAAAATGTCTAAGCTCTTTACTTCCTCTGGCTCTTTGCAAGTATTAACCTCACAGCCTAAAAACCTAAAGGCTTCTCTAACTGAGAGAAGATTGCCAATGCCGTAATCAATGATTGATACTTTCCGCTTTAGCATCTCTAAACCAAAGGTCTTGGTCCCAGAGTTTTTTTCTAACTTGCAAACTATTTGGGTCAACGCCGCTGAAGGGATAAATTACGTGTTGAAGCACTATTTTGTTAAATTCTTCCTCTGAAATGCCAAGGTATTCAAGAAAGACCTCTAAAGAAGCTGGCTTGAAGGCCTCATGCTCTTCTATAAGCTTAAGACCATCGTCAATACTTAGCCTGCCTTCTCTTATATCTATTGCAACCCTGTGGGTCATTCTTGAAAACCCGCGCTTTAGGAACTTTATATAGTCCCTTACGCCTAAAAACATGCACTCAATCTTATCAAATGTCAAACCAGGAAGGCTTTCTATCTCGTCCTCTTCCCAACCAAGCTCTCTCTTTATGAGCTCTGCGTTTTCTACTTGGCTCCACTCTATGAATTTTCCTAAGGGCAAACTAAGAATGCCTGCTTTTTTTAGCTCTTCCTGTGATGGAAAGATGTAAGGCTGAAGGTCCCTTATATCAACGCCTATGAAGCCGGCCATGTCCTCTGCTCTCATGCCAAGGATAATGCGTCTGTTAAACTTCCATTCGTCTGTCTGTTCTATGTCTTCGAAGTTAAAGTAAGCTTCGTATTCACCTCCACCCTCGCCCCATAAGACTAAGGGCACTTGAAACTTTAGAGCTATTTGCATAGGGTATGAGAAAACGCCAGCATGGCAGTGCCAACAAAAGTCCCCTTTTCTAATTAAAGCCTCGAGCATTAGCTTTTTAACTACATGCCAGTTTGGCGTAAAGGTTATCACATCAACACCGAGGCGCCTAAAAGTTCTTGTGCGGTTTTGCAACGTCTTTGGTCTATAAAACCCGTGGTCAAAAGATACGACCAAAACCCTAAGACCGAGCTCTTTTACAGCATAGTAGAGGGTAAAGGTTGAATCTTTACCACCGCTAAATGGCACTATGCAATCGTAGCTGGCGTTTTTGGACTTAACTTCTTCTACGATTCTTAGAAGTTCTTTCTTTCTATCCTCCCAGTTTATCTTCTCTTGCTTCTTTTCCCAATTTCTACATATGTTGCAAACACCCTCTTTGTCTAAGTAAACAGTTTCCCAAGTTACGGGAAGACCGCAGCGCTTACATCTTTCAAGACCCCTGAAATCCAGTATCCCCTTTACCCTCTTTTGCATAGATTAATCCTTATCTTCT
>JANWVD010000102.1 GCA_025057715.1 Aquificaceae bacterium
AAGCTATCAAGCAAGTCAAGGTCAATTGCAGGAAGGCTCGGCATTGGCAATCCTGCTGGTATATTTCCAACGAGCCTAACCCCGAAATTTTCAAGCGAAAGCCAATAAGAGAGCGAAGTAAACAAAATAACCGCAATAAGCGGCGATGGTATGTTTTTGTTAATTCGCCTTAAAAACACAATCATTGCAATGGATGAAAACCCTATGGCTACTGTGAGGAGGTTTATTTTTGGAAGATTCTTGATAATTTCGTAAATGTTTTGGAATATGAGCTCTTTTTGCTCTACTTTAATTCCAAGTAGTGCTGGCACTTGAGTTGTTGCTATGATAATTGCCGCTGCGTTTGTGAATCCAAAGATAACTGCGTGCGAAACAAAGTTAACCAAAAACCCAAGTCTGAAAACCCCAAGAAGCAGCTGTATCAGACCAACCAGCATTGCAGTCATGATTGCAAGCTGGATAAACTTTTCCTCGCCTGGCTTTGCAAAGCTTGAGAGGGATACATATGTTAAGAACGCGACTATTGCTACCGGCCCAGTAGCTAATTGCGGCGAGCTTCCAAAAAGAGCTGCTATGATAACCGGGATAGAAGCTGCATATAGCCCATAAACCGGTGGGAGACCAGCAATAATTGCATAAGCCATGGATTGAGGGACAAGAACAACTGCAACGGTAAGACCTGCAAGAAAGTCCTTTCTAAAGGTCGAAGCATCGTAGTTTTTAAACCACCTCAGAAACGGCAAAAACCTTTCCATAGGAGTTTTATTTTAATGCGCGCTTTAGCGCGCGTTTTTAGTTAAATTGCATTAAGTTTCTAATAAGCGTAGCTGGGCGCACCTCCTTTGGGCAAGCGTTGTTGCACTTATTACAAGATAGGCAGCTATATAGCCCCCCTAAGAGGGACTGATTTAGCCTGTGCTCTTGGTGCTCTTCCCTTGGGTCTATGGCAAAGCGAAAGAGCTTTGCGAAAAAGAGAGGACCTATGTAAGATTTATCAAGCGTCTGAGGGCAATAGGATTGACAGGCAAAGCAAAGGATGCAATCTGCAGATTCTTCCACTTCTTTGCTCTTTTCTGGGGGGATAGGTAGGTTTTGCTCAAGCTCTTTAAGCCAAAGGGACATGCTCTTTAGCTTCTCTATCTGTTGGGATGGGTCTACGACGAGGTCTTTGATGGTTGGTAAATTTATGGGCTCAAAGACCACCTCTGTTTTCAAAAGCGCATAGGGCGTGGCTTGCTCTTTGCAAACAAGCTTTGGAAAGCCGTTGACATTTACTGCGCATGTGCCACAGATTCCAGCTTTGCAAAATTGTCTTACGCTAAGCGTTGGGTCTATCTCGTCGCGCACGAAGTTTAGAGCGTCTAAAAGCGTCATCCCTTCGCTAACTGGGACTTCGTAGCTCTCAAACGCCGGCTCTTGCCCAGGCTTTTGCCTCTTTATCCTAACCTTCAAAAGCACTTATGATAATATATTCTATTTTGTAATGTTAATCAAGCAATTTAAAACAGAGGAGGAGTTTCGCTACTTTCTGAAAGATAGGGGGATTAATGTCAGGCTTACTGAGAGATTTGCACCAAGCTCTAACTTTATCTCTATTTTTTTTGAGGGTTATGACTCTTTTGAGCGGGAAATCTTGCAGGCATCTCAGGCTTCTTGCGTAAGTTGCATAAAACTTGAAGGTGGTTTTCTTATAATGGGAAGCCGAGAGAGTATTAATAGCTTTTGCTCCAAGATTGTTAAATCCCATAGAGAGCTCGCTTTTGAGATTTTAAACACCATTTCAAACTATAAAAAATTTCACTTTCGCCTTGAATATAACCAAAAGATTTTAAACCTTGGGTTAAAAACTGCGGTAATGGGGGTTATTAATCTAACCCCAGATTCCTTTTCCGACGGTGGATTAATAAAGACTCCGCAAGATGCCTTAGAGCGCGCAAAGACTTTGATTGAAGAGGGCGCAGATATTATAGACCTCGGGGCTGAATCAACAAGACCAAATTCAGAGCGCATAGATGCTAAAGAAGAGCTAAGACGCCTAATTGGCCCTCTTGAGCTTATAAGAAAAAGCTTTCCAAACATTTGGATATCCGTGGATACTTACAAGTCAGAGGTTGCAAAAGAAGCCTTAGAGAGCGGCGCAGACATAATAAACGATGTCACTGGGGGCGTTTTTGACGAAAGGATTTATGAGGTGGTAAGCAAGTATAATTGCCCCTATATCATTGGGCATATAAGGGGGAGACCAGAAACTTGGCTCATAGACCCACCTACTTATAGCGATGTGATGTATGAAGTGATATCAGACCTAAGGCTTCGCCTAAGAGTTCTTAAAGATGCTGGATATTCGTCAACGCCGATTTTAGACCCAGGCATTGGCTTTGGCAAAGGTCCTGTAGAAAATTTAACAATCCTAAAGAGATTTTCTGAATTGCGGATTTTTGGGCTACCTACGATGGTAGGTGTTTCAAGAAAATCGTTCTTAGGTCTTATCGTAAAGGAGTTTTTAAATAGGGATTTAAAGCCGCAGGAGCGTTTAAGCGCCGGGCTTGGTGCCATTGCAAATGCCGTCATGGAAGGTTGTCATATAGTTAGAACTCACGATGTTGCTAAAACGCGTGAATTTCTTGTGCTTATTGATGCTATAAGAACTTGCTATGGGCTCTGACTTATTAACTTGGAGAGATTTACTCGATATTTTCGCAGTTTCCTTATTTTTTTATGGAATTTTAAAGCTTTTAAAGCTAACTCGAGGCATGAGCATCGCCCGCGGCATTGCCATTTTGGGCGTATTTTGGCTTTTTGCCGAGATTTTGGAATTGAAAACCCTAAGCTGGATGTTTGAAAAGATATGGGCTGTTGGGATATTCTCGTTGGTTGTCATATTCCAGCCAGAGATTCGCAAGGCGCTTGGTAAGCTTGGGCAAAGGGGGGCTCTTTCGCAAAGCAGAAAGATTAGCGAGATGGTCATAGATAGGGTCGTAAGGGCTTGTAGCTTGCTTTCAGAAAGACAGATAGGCGCGCTTGTGGTCATAGAGAGGTCTCAAAACCTTGAGAGCATCTTAGAGAGCTGTATCCATATAGACGCGGTCTTGAGCTCTGAGTTAATAATAACAATCTTTAATCCAATATCGCCTCTTCATGATGGTGCTATTGTCGTGCGCGGCGATAGGCTTGTTTATGCATCCTGCATACTCCCACTTTCGCGCTCTACAGATATTCCAAGAAAGTATGGCACCCGTCATAGGGCTGGCGTTGGTATAACTGAAGAGAGCGATGCTATTTGCGTCATTGTTTCTGAAGAGACTGGCGAGGTATCTCTTGCAATAAGCGGCAAGCTAAATAGAAACCTTGACCAAGAGCTCCTTAGAGCTCTTCTTATGAAGGAGCTTTTGAATGAAGGTGCTTAAGGACCTTCTACTTAAGGACCCTCTTCTTAAGCTAATTTCGCTGCTTGCCGGTTTTTTACTCTGGGCTTTGCTGAATATCGCCCAGAGGGCTCAAACGACCTTGGAAAAAAGGGTAGAGCTAATTGGCATGCGCCAGGGGCTTAATTATCAACTTAATTCAAAGAGCGTTAATCTTAAGCTTGCAATAGCATCCGGGATTGACTCTAAAAAGCTTTTAAAGGAG
>JANWVD010000103.1 GCA_025057715.1 Aquificaceae bacterium
AGCTTATGCGAAAAACTGGCATCTTTCCAGCCGTTCTTGCAACTCGTGATATCCAGCTTCAACCGCATCTAACGTTCCTAACCTGGCTCTATCCGATAACTGAAACGACCGTTCGCTTCGCCGTTAGCTCAGGCTCTCAAAGCGCAAAAAACCTTACTGAAAACCCCTTTGCGGGCGTGATTTTATTCAGCTTAGATACGGCAATTAGCGTCTATGGCTCTGTGAAGCTCGTCATTGAGCGCATCGAGGAGGTTAAATTCCCCGTAAGCGTTTTTGAGCTATCAATTGAGCGCTCAGAGGACAATCTATTTCCCGGCGGAACCGTGCTTGGACCAATACCATTTGCCCATACGGGCAACCTCCAAAAAGCCTCAGAGCTTGACCAGATTGTGATAAAGGCGCTAATGTCGTAGCTAAATGGAAAATCTCATAGAGGTCAAAGACCTCTATCTTAGCTTTGGCAAGAGAGAAATTCTAAAGGGTGTTAGTTTTAGCGTAAAAAAAGGCGAGATATTCACAATCCTTGGAGGAAGCGGAAGCGGTAAAACGACCATAACAAAGTGCATAGTAGGGCTTTTAAAGCCGTCAAGGGGCGATATTTTGGTTTTCGGAAGGTCCATTCTGTCACTTTCTTCTATAGAGCTTGATTCTTATCGCAAAAGGGTTGGCTATTTATTTCAAAACTCAGCCCTCTTTGACAGCCTAAGAGTCTGGGAAAATGTCGTTTTTTACCACCTTGAGCATTCTTCTTATAACCTTAAAGAGCTAAAATCAATCGCTCTTGAAAAGCTGAGGATGGTCGGGCTAAGTGAGGAGCACATGGAGCTATTCCCTTCCGAGCTATCTGGCGGCATGAAAAAGAGGGCCGCGCTTGCCAGAGCTCTTGCGACTAACCCAGAGCTCATTATCTACGATGAGCCAACCTCCGGACTTGACCCAATTAATAGCAGGCTTATAGACGAGCTCATCTCTTCAACGCGCGAGCGCACCTTGGCAACATCCATAGTTGTAACTCACGACATGGTCTCTGCGCTCTCTATATCTGACCGCATCATGGTTGTCAAAGACGGCGAGATTATGCAAATAGGGACCCCTTCCGAGATATATAACTCCCCCATAGATTGGGTTAGGAAGTTTATCAGTATGGGTATTAAAAACGCGCCTGACGGCGCATATAATCTTTAGGTGAAGATTCGCCCAGCCCTTATCCTAAACTTTGGCTCACAGTATGTTCAGCTAATAGCCAGAAGGCTAAGAGAGCTTGGCTACTTTAGCCTTATAAAACCCCACAATATCAGCATAGAAGAGATAAAGTCCATAGACCCCATTTGCATCATCCTCTCGGGAGGTCCTGCCTCGGTCTATTCCAAAGATGCCCCGATGCCAGATAAGAAGATATACGAGCTTGGAATTGGCGTTCTTGGCATTTGCTACGGTCTTCAGGTCCTTACTCATCAGCTTGGCGGAAGGGTTTTAAACTCAAGCGCTCAAGAGTATGGAAGAGCGACTTTAATGCTTAAAAAGCCCCACCCCATTTTTGATTTATTGGACAATGAGCTCGAGGTTTGGATGAGCCACTCAGATTACGTTGAGTCCTTGCCGCCAAACTTTGAGCAAATTGCAAGCACCTTAAATTCACTAAATGCCGTCATTGCCCACAGAGAGCTGCCAATAGTTGGACTTCAATTTCACCCCGAGGTTGCTCACACTCAAAAGGGCGATACTATTTTGAAAAACTTCCTAAATGGCGTTTGCAAGCAAGCTCCAAACTGGAATGTTGAAAGCTATCTTGAACTATCTATCCAAGAAGTTGAAAAACTCCCTCCAAATAAAAAAGTTATATGCGCCCTCTCTGGCGGGGTTGATTCAACCATTAGCGCGGTTATAACAAAGAGGGTAATTAACGAGCGTCTAAGGTGCGTCTTTATTGACAACGGCTTTTTAAGAGAGGGCGAGGTAGAGGAGGTTGTTCAAAACCTCAAGCTCGTTGACATTTCGCCAAAGGTCGTAGATGCCTCAGAGGAGTTTTTAAAGGCTATTGAAGGAATTCATGACCCTGAGCAAAAGCGCCTAAATATAGGCAATGTGTTTGCAAAAATTTTAAAAAAAGAAGCCCAGCTCTTTGGTGCAGAGGTTTTACTTCAGGGCACTCTCTATCCAGATGTAGTAGAGAGCGCACACATCGCTGGGGCCGAGGTTATAAAAACCCATCACAATGTCGGAGCTCTTCCTAAGGACCTTGGGCTTGAGCTTCTTGAGCCATTTAGAGAGCTCTTTAAGGACGAGGTTAGAGCCATCGGTAGGCTCCTTGGAATTCCTGAGAAAATCCTAAAGCGCCATCCTTTTCCCGGTCCTGGGCTAGCAATTAGAATCATTGGCGAGGTAAATAAGGAGAGTTTAGACTTGCTTCGCAAGGCGGATAAAATCCTCTTAGAAGAGCTTAATTCCTTTGGGCTTTACGATAAGGTTTGGCAAGCCTTTTGCGTGCTTCTTCCAATAAAGAGCGTTGGGGTGATGGGTGATAGAAGGACCTACGAGCGCGTATTGGCAATAAGAATTGTTGAAAGTGTTGACGGAATGACCGCAGATTGGGCAAAGCTGCCGCACGAGTTTCTTGATAGCGTCGCAAGAAAGATAGTTTCGCAAGTTCGTGGCATAAACAGGGTGGTCTATGACATATCTTCAAAGCCGCCCTCGACGATTGAGTGGGAGTAGTTAGCTACTATTTTTTTAAACCTCTCTCCTCTTTCTTTATAGTCTCTAAACATATCAAAAGAGGCGCATCCTGGAGAAAACAGGATGTTGCACTCAGAGCTTAAAGAGAGCGCGAGCTTTAGGGCATTTTCGGTGGCCTCTTCTAAGCTATTACAAAGCTCAGCCTCAGCAAAAAGCTCTCTAGCTAGCTTTTCCTTAGCTTCGCCTATTAAAAAGCAAGCGATTAGCTTTCTCTTTGCAATGTCTTTTAGCTCCTCAAAAGAGAGGTCTTTATCTTTACCGCCGGCTATTAAGATGACGCTTTTGTCGCTAAAGCACTCAAGAGCTGTCTTTAAGGCGTTTGGGGTCGTTGACTTTGAGTCGTTGAAGATTTTGACGTTTTTTATCTGCGTTATTTGCTCAAGTCTATGCTCAAGACCGCTAAAGCTCTCAACAGTTTGTTTTATTACTTTGGTATCTATGCCAAAGAGTTTTGCCATTGCGCTTGCAAATAGGGCGTTAAGCGCGTTATGCTTGCACTTAAGCCTTAGCTTTTCGAATAAAACCTCGCCTTGGAAGATGCCCTTTTCGTCATCTAAGTATCCATCTTGTGGAATCAAAAATTTTTTCCCTGCGCCGAAGGCGCGTTTTATCCTATCGTCTAATCCATTTAATATAAGAAAGTCCTCCTCAGTTTGCCTTGCGAATATGTTGTGCTTGCTATATAGGTAGTCCCAGATATCCTCGTGCCAATCAAGGTGGTCTGGTGCAAAGTTTAGAAAAGCCCCAATTGAGGGTCTAAAGCTCTTGAGGGTTCTTCCCTGAAAGGAAGATACTTCCAAAACCGCAATTGCGTTTTTGTTTTTAAGAACGATTTTAGAAAACGCCAGACCA
>JANWVD010000104.1 GCA_025057715.1 Aquificaceae bacterium
TGTCTTCAATACACTCTACTTCTTCTTTTTGTGTTTTAATTTTCAAAAATTCTTGTCCTAAAGGCGTGTCTTTAAATTTATCATCTAATTCACCTGTGGGTTTAAAGGCACTCTCGCCTAAGGTTTTAGTAATCTGCTCCTTTACCTTTTCTAGTTTCTGCGTTATTTCTTCTAGTTTTTCACTTTTATGATGGGCAAAAGCTTGGTCAACCTTATTTTTTAGGTCTTCGTATATGAATTTTTTTATGTGCTCTCTTTTGTAGTTTAAGATCCGATACACCCCGAAATCTAAGTCTGATGTATCAAACTGGAAAAGCTGACTCATTAGTGTTTGAAATTTTTGGATAGTATCCATCATCTACTTCCCAACTTGTATTTATTATAGCACGACTTGGTGAAAAAAGGCAGATAATTTGTCGTGGGGTAAAACATTTCGCGCATGAGCGTTTTACGTTAGCCGCTTACTTTTCCTCAGGGTTCTTGCCAGGCATTAAACCCGCGCTTCGCGCGATTAGGAATTTATTTCCCTCATTTCTCAACCAGCTTTCAAAGCTCTCCCCCCTGCTTATGGCGCTAACTATTGAGCTTTCTATGGGTGAGAGCTCGATAGGCACCTCATTGGGTCTGAATTTAATGGTTCTTTCTATCCTTTGCCAAAGTGTCCATAGCTTTATGCGTCTGTGGTCCCCAGATAGTAAAATCTCTGGCACCTGCATGGATTCAAAAACCGCAGGGCGTGTAAAAACTGGCGCCCCTATCCATCTATTAAAGGAATCTTCCTCAAGGCTTTCCGTTTTAGATAACACATTTGGCAAAAGCCTTGCAACGCCCTCTATGATAGCCATTGCAAAAACTTCGCCCCCGGAAAGCACAAAATTGCCCAAAGATAGCTCTTCGTTTGCCAATATTCTTACTCGCTCGTCAATGCCTTGATACCTTCCGCAAATGATGCTTATGTTTTCAAGTTTACTAAACCTATTTAGGTCTTCTTGCGCCAAAGGTTTTGCCCAAGGCTGTGGTAAAATAATATGGGTATTTTTAGGTAAAGACCTAACCGCCTTGAAAACGACATCTGGCTTAATCACCATCCCAGGTAAACCGCCAAAGGCTTTATCGTCAACCTGAGACTTTGCATCAAACTTTCTCAAATCTATCGGAAAAACTTCAAGGCTGTTATTATTGATTGCTTTTCTTACCATTCCATATTCGCAAAAATCACTTATCATTTTAGGAAAGATAGTCAGGACAAATATCTTCACGATAGAAAGTTTTCAACTATGGCTCTGACTCTTTCTTCGCTGAATCTATAATAGATATCTATTGTTGTTTTTATGTTGCTATGACCTGCGAGTTCTTTTACTACTTCTGCAGGAAAGCCCATGTTTATTAAGTTTGTAATGTAAGTGTGTCTGAAGCTGTGAATAGAAAAGCCTAACCCTAACTTTTTTGAAAGCCTGTTTGTAAAAACTTGTAAAGAGCCTGGGTTTACGCTTAGATTTTCTTCAAAGTTTTCTAACCATACATCGAGATGTTCGCATAGTTTATAGGTTTGCTCTTTATCAGAGAGGATTATGGGCACGCTTCTTTCCTTTCTTCCTTTCGTTGATTCAGCGGGTAGGTGCAGCCAATAAGTGCCGCTTTGCTTTTTGAAGTTTTGTTTTTTTAAACTTGCGTATTCGGAAAGTCTTACCCCAGAGCTTAAGAAAATGGTATAGACCTTTTCATATCTTGTGTTCACTACTGCCTCCAAGATTTTGCTAATTTCTTGTTTGCTGAGTGCTTTAGGTTTTCTGAGTGGTTTGCTTGGTGATAGTTCCTCGCGCACCTCTTCTATTGCGTCCCGGAGCTCAGAGTATTTCTCTTTTGAGAAAATACCCCGCCTTTGCAAAAATGTGTAAAAGTGCTTTATCGCAGATAGATGAGTCAGTATTGAAGAAATGCCATGTGGAGAGTTATCTACGTATAAAAAAACATCTGAAGGAGATAACTCTAGAGGAGGCTTCCCAACATGTTTAAGAAAGTTTAATACCGCATGTTGATAGGTCAGAACAGTCCTTTGGCTTTTACTCCTCGTAAGAGAGCGAAGCCAAAGCTCAACCTCTTCGTGCATACTTTAAAATTTAATTGCTTTCTTTCTCTTTAAGTTTGGCTATCTCAATCTCCTTTAACAGGATTGCCTGTTCCTTTTCGAGGAGCTTTCTTTGACATTCTATTTCTGCCCTCTCGATGCTTTGCTCAAGTTTTCTTATTTTCTCGAGCAAGCTACTTACTTCTTTTCTTAGCGTTTCATTTTCTTCTTTGGTCTTTTTATAAACTTCCTGGGCTTCCGAGTTTTTGTACTTTAAAATCTCGACCTCCTTTTCTAATTGTTCTATCTTATTTTCCCTTATAGCGAGTAGGGTTTGAAGGCTTGAAAGTTCGTGAAGTAGTCTCTCTTTTTGCTCCTGAGATTGCATTAAAGCGTTCATGTATGTTGCGATTAATTTTCCCTCAAGGTTTGTACCGAGTTCTTCGATGTTTTTCTCGATGAGTTGCTTGGTAGGTTTAATACTATCTTCCAAGGAGCGAATGTGCTCCCACTCGTCTTCAGATAGATAAACATACCAAATCCCGTCCTCTTCTTTTGCTCCCTTTAACACCCCTGCCCTTATGCGGTTCTTGACGGTATTGAGGGATATTTGCGCCCTTAGCGCATATTCAGTCGCTTTGACTTTGATTGTGTCATTATTCATGACGCCTTAACCTCCTGTATTTGATGCTATTTTACTTTCTGACTTGACTTGTGTCAATAAGCGTCAATAAGTTGCCTTCTAAGATTGGTTGTTAATATAATGTCTCTTATGTTAACAAATACAAAACTCTTAAAAAGACTTACTTTATATGGGGATTGGGTGCCCTCCCCCCCGGCTATTTGTTTAGGTTAGGCACCAAGGCGTGATAGTTTTAGTTAGCTTTTCTTAAAGCTCCGTGGTATGGCTTTGTAAAGCTTGTCCACATCCGGCTTTGATTCTAAGTTTCTCCTAATAGCTTCTGTCCCATCGCCAAGTTCAGATATCACCCTGGTCATGGCTACATACTGAAGGTTTAGCTCGTCTGTAAGCTCTCCGCATTCCTCCCCGCAATCGCGGATACAGTTTATTAAATTCTGGATGTCTTCTCTCTTTATGTTTTCTACCCCACCGTGCATTTTTTTGATGTGCTTAATCAGTAAATCTTCAAATTTTGGGAAATCTGAGCCGAAGTTGACTTTGTTAAACTGAAGACCTTTGACAGAATGTGCGCTTGATAACACAATCTTTGCGCGCTTATGCTGCATTAATCTGGCTTTTCTCTGCAGGTCTTCGATGTCGTGGTTTAGAGCGAGCCATATACCGTAGCCATGCTCGATATCACCGATATCATTTGTGAGTTTTTCCGCTAACTCTGATGCACTTTTTACTTCCCCCTCTTGTATAATGAGCTTGATGTGATAGGGAATACTATTTAAAAGCTCCGCTTTGCCTGTTCTATAGTATTGAACTATCTTAGAGCACATTACCGGGGTTCTGAAAATCTCCTCCACATTTCTCGTGAATCGTA
>JANWVD010000105.1 GCA_025057715.1 Aquificaceae bacterium
GAGATGATTCTTAGCGACTACCCGCTTTCTGAGGAGGCAAAGACGGCAAGAGCAAAGTTAGGGAGGTAAGATGAAGCTGCCTAAGCATCTTGCCGTCATCATGGACGGAAATGGCAGGTGGGCAAGCGAAAGAGGTCTTCCAAGGGTTGCAGGGCATTATGAAGGCGTAAAGAGAGCCGAAGAGCTCTTAAGTGAATGCCTTGAGCTTGGGATAAGGTGGGTCACTTTGTTTGTTTTTTCCACGGAAAATTGGAAAAGGCCGATGAGCGAGGTGCAAACCCTCTTTGGTTTGCTTGAAAGATACATAATACAAAACTCGCAAAAGCTATTAAAGCTTGGGATTAAATCAAACTTTATAGGAAGAAGGGACAGAATTCCAAAAAGCCTTGAAAGTTTAATATCCAAGGTAGAATCTACTGCGCCAGAGAAGATAAAGCTTGAGCTAACCATTGCGCTTGATTATGGGGGAAGAGATGAAATTATAAGAGCAATTAACAAAATCCTAAAGAGCGGCTATCAGTCAGTTGATGAGAAAACCCTAAGAGAGCACATGGATTTACCAAAAGCACCTGACCCTGACTTGCTAATAAGAACGGCTGGCGAGATGAGGCTTTCTAACTTTTTGCTATTTAACTTAGCTTACACAGAGCTCTATTTTACCCACACATATTGGCCTGATTTTACCAAGGAAGAGCTATACAAAGCCTTAGAAGAGTTTTCAAAAAGGGAGAGAAGGTTTGGAGCTGTCAGGAAGGTATAGCGTTGGCCTAATTTACGCAGCTGTTGCTTTAGCTATTAGCTTCTTTCCAATGTGGGCTTTTTCAGCGTTTATTTTCTTGCTTTGCATATTTTTATCAATTGAGCTATCAAGAGCTCTGAGTTTAAACTTAGTTTATAGCGCAGCTGGGGGGTTTTTAGCGCAGGTCTTTTTTAATTTAGGGCTTAGCGTGGTTGTTTTGATATCGTTTTTTGAAGGGCTAAGAAGGTGGTCTCAGGATGTTTTTTTAAAAGCCATCATCATTGGGGTCATCAGCGGACTTTTGCCTGCGGATATTGTAAGCATCAAGAGAGAATTTGGGGCTATTGAGCTATTAAAGCTTTTGGCATTTGTATGGAGCGTTGATACGGCATCTTACTTTGTTGGTAAAAAGTTCGGAAAGAGAAAGGTCTTTGGCAAACTATCGCCAAATAAAACTCTGGAGGGTTTGATTGGTGGAATTGTTGCCGGGCTTTTGGTGCTTATTGTGTTAAAAGGGTTTGACTTTACGCAAAAGTGGGGAATTAGTTTGGTAATAGCGTCAGTTATTGGGGACCTTATTATGAGCTTTATAAAGCGCTTAGCGGGAATAAAGGACTTTTCTAAAGCTCTTGGTGAGCATGGGGGGCTTCTTGATAGGCTTGATGCTTTGATATTTACTGCGCCTTTCTATTTAAGAGCTCTAAGAGGTTTTTAAGATGCGTGAGCTTATATCAAGAGCAAAAAGCGTTTTAAACAGCTCTTTTGACTTTGAGATTTACTTTGAGAAAACTTTGGAAAAGACCTACAGAGTATCAAACCAAAAGCCAGAAAGGACTCAGATATCTCAAAGCTCGGGCGTTGGTGTAAGGGTCTTTAAGGGCAATAAAGTTGGCTTTGCCTACTGTGATGAGCTTAAGGACTTTGAAGAGTGCGTAAAGTTTGCCAAAGAGCTCTGTGAGATTTCTGAGCCTGACGAGGCTATTTTAGTTCCTGAGGGGAAAGAGCTCGGGGAATTAAAGGGGGAGTTAGATAGCGCTGCCTTTTCTGAATCGCCCGAAGGGCGGTTTGAGATATTAATCTCCCTAGAAAAAAAAGCCCTGGAGATGGATGGGAGGGTAAAGAGCTTAGAGATGTGCGAGCTATCTGAGAGTGTCTCAGAAGTCTTTTGCGCAAGCTCGAGGGGGCTTGAATACTATCACAAGAGCTCTGCCTTTGAGGCGTCAATTGCAGTAGTTGCAAAAGAGGGCGAAGATAGCGCGATGGCATATAGGGCCATAGGGGCAAGATACTTTGGCGACCTTGAGCTATCAAGGATGTTAGAAGAGGTGATTGAGGATGCAGTATCTCTTCTTAAGCCCACGGGGTTAAATTCCGGGGTCTATGAGGTGGTATTTTCGCCATTTTCTGCATCGCAGCTCCTTGAGGCTTTTGCGGATATATTCCTTGGGGACAATGTTTTAAGAGGTAAAAGCGCCCTAAAGGGAATGGAGGGGCATAAGGTCTTTTCTGAGCTCTTAAGCATTATAGATTGGGGTGATATGCCAAAGGGATACGCAAGTATTCCAATTGACGCAGAGGGTGTAAAGACTCGCAAGAATGTTCTTGTGCAAGATGGGGTTTTAAACGGCTTTCTGCATGGGCTATATAGCGCCAAGGCGCTTGGAAAAATTAGCACCGGGAGCTCTGTTAGGTCAAGCTATCGTGTAAAGCCATCGTCTGGTATAAGCAATCTCTTTATTTTGCCAAGGCAAGCAAGCAAGGAAGAAATGCTTGAGGGGGATGTTGTGCTAATTCTTGAGCTGCTTGGAACACATACAGTTGATGAGGTTTCTGGCGATTTTTCTTTGGGATTTTCTGGTATTATTTATAAAGGGGGTAAAAAGGTAGGCCCAGTGAGGGGAATGACCTTAAGCGGTAATATCAAGGATGTTTTCAAGAAACTAAAAGCTGTGGGGAGTGACCTTTGCTTTTATCTAAATGTAGGCTCGCCGAGTCTAAGAGTTAGCGGACTTAACATAGGAGGTGAGTAATGAGATATACGCCTCTTGCTTTAGTTATAGCAGGACTGATTATTTCAGTCTTTGGACAATGGATTGCGTTATCTCTTTATTTAAATAATAAGCTAAAAAGGCAGGCTGAGAATATGGCAGCTTTTGCGGTCGCCGTTGCAACGAAAAGTCCAGACATAGAACTGCCAAACCCAGAGGAGAATTTAATAGTAGTAAGGTCTCCCATTAATAATCTATTTGTCCAAACCAAAATAGAAGAGGGGCAAGATGAAAGCGAATTTGTATCAATCATAGCAAAGTCTGACGATGGCAGCACTCAAGCCAACATTTACTATAAAGGCATAAGCGTATCTGAGTTTTTAAGCCTTATCAAAAGCGACCTAATCAGCTTATTATTTAGCTTCGGGGGAATAATAATGGCAGTCTTTGGTATAATCTGGGTTTCAAAAGCAGGTCCATCAAAACCAATCAAGGAGAAAAGCTCTGGCATTACGATAACTCGCTCTGAGCTAAAAGCGCTAAAGCTCGCAATAGCCTTCGGGGGAATCATTCCAAAACAAAGTCTAATGGAAGCAAAAAGCATATTAGAAGGTATAATAAAGAGAGCGGAGGGTAAGTAATGAAAGTTTTGGTTGTCTCTTACGACAAAACCCTGACTAACAAGCTTAGTGAAATTTTCAAAGGTTATGAGTTTTTTCATGCAAGAAGCGGGGATGAAGTCACTAAAGCATCTGGCGAAGGGGAGGTATTTCAAGATTTTCCCCAAGAAGTAGACTTAATAATCTACGACGCAGTCTCCGGT
>JANWVD010000106.1 GCA_025057715.1 Aquificaceae bacterium
AAGATGCTTGATTAACAAGTGCATCACCCTCTTTTACCACCCCGTCAACCGGAATCTTTTCCCCTGCATAAACGGCTATCAACTCCCCTTTAGATAAATCAATGGCTTTTACTCTTATTACCTGACCATCTTCAACAATCTTCCAAGCCATATCTTCTTTATAAGAAAAGAGCTTCTCAATCTTTTCGTAAGCCTTACTCTCTACAAGAGAAGATAGATAGTCCCCTAAGTTTAGCAAAAACACCATCACCTGCGCCGAAAGCGGTGAGCCACTAAAGCAAGACATAACTATCGCGCTTGCGTCTAATACATGAACATCTAAGTCACCACGCTTCAAAGATGCAATGGCTTTTTTGATAATCCCCCTCGCCATAAAGAGGGTAATTCCTGAAAGAATAGCCCCCGGTATTGACCCTCTAAATAAATATGGCAAAAACCCGGCAGTAGTCATCAAAAGCTCTTTAAGACTGCTCTGTCTTTCTCTTTTTGATAGCTTTAGCTGAGAGAGCTCTTTTAGCAAGAGCTCCCTCGATGTCTCTTGGATGTAGTTTAAAAAGCCAGTTAAGTCAAAGCTTTCGTCAAAGTCTATCCTTACCTTGCCGCTATGCGGATAGTATTTAAGCTCTCTTATTTCCCCAAAGCGCGAAAAGTGCTCTCTTATGCTTTCCTCAGGATGCTGAAGATGCTCGAATATGTAAGAATGAAGTTTTAAGCTCCTGTTCGATAGCCTTTCGATGGTGAATTTGGTCATTGTTAAGCTACCTATTGCTTCTTAGCTTCAAGAGCCTTTACCATCTCCTCTATCTCTTGCTGAGTTTTCTGGATTTTACCTCTTTCCCTTGACTTATCAAGCAAATATAGAGCCAAAACGCCCATTCCAAAGCCAACAGCAAAGCTAAAAGGACCGGAGCATAAGAACCTTGAAAGCAAGTTAGTCATTATTAACCTCCTACGCTGGACTTAAGTCTTTCAAGTATCTCTTGTTGCTTTTGCAAAATTTCCAACTTTCGCTCTATTTCCATCTTATAAAGATTTTTTGCCTCTGAAACGACGTCTTCCCAGAATTCTTTCCCCTCTTCAAGGTTTGCGTTTAGCCACTGCTGGAAGGATATAATCTCTTTTGCAGAAGCCACCCATACAGGTCTTGAGTCTTTTATCAGCTTGCTAATAAGCACAAAGCCCATCAAAGCACCAAAACCATACCCGAGCATACCTGTCTGCAAACATCCGCCAATCGTAGAAGGCAACTGAAAACTAAACATTTAAAACCTCCTTAAAATCTGCTTTTAATGTAAGGCATAACTATCATACTACACACCCCGAAGTTAATCAATCCTACCCAAAAGCCAAGCATTCCGATGCTAAAAAGCGCTTTCAAAAAAGGATGCTTGATAAAAAACCCAAGGTAAAAGTGAATGTCTGACCTATCCAGTCCATGGAATTTAGATACATCAAGCATCTCGTTGATTACTGCCGAGTTAACCTTAATAAGCAAGCTACTATTACCAGATTCTAAAACCTCGATAAACCCCTCCTTCCTAATTTTCTCCTCAAAGCGCTCTTTCTCTATAGGGTTATAGAAGTGAATTCGCCATCTGCCCCCACTTAGCCTATAAGAGCTCTTAATCATTAATATATTTTATCCAATGCTTTCAATAACTGTTCCCGCAAGCACGAGCAACTTAGGTCCTTGCTTTGATTCGCTTGGCATAGCTCTGAGCCTTAAAAACACCGTCAAGGTCTTACCCTCCGAGAGCTTAAAAATCACCATCCAAGGGCATGGTCAAAACCTCCCTAAGGATAGCCAAAATCTAATAGTTAGGTCCTACGAACTCTCTTGCCAAAAGCTTGGTATTAGCCCAATACCCATGGCTTGGCATCTAAACAACTCAATTCCCATATCGCGCGGTCTTGGCTCTTCAGCAAGCGCAATAATCGCGGGCATCTTAGCAGCTTTCCACCAAGCCAAAGAGCCCATAATCCCAGAAAAAGTCCTCAAAATAGCCCTTGAGCTTGAGCCACATCCAGATAACATCCTCCCATCGCTTCTTGGAGGCATGGTCATTTGCACAAACGAAGGCACCTATCTTAAACTAAGCCCACCCACAGACCTATACTTCATAGCCTGCATCCCGGAGTTTGAACTCTCAACCGAAAAAGCCCGCAAGGTCCTTCCGAGCTCAGTCCCCATCAAAGACGCAATTTTCAACATCCAGCGAGCATCTCTCCTTATCTCTTCCTTGCTTACTCGCAACTACGAGCTTTTAGGCAAAGCCACAGAAGACGCCCTTCACCAAAATTACAGAGCTCCCCTCATACCCGGCTTTTTTAAAATCATAAAACGCGCCTTCGGCGCAGGTTCAGCTGGCGCTTTCTTAAGCGGCGCCGGTCCTACAATCATGGCTCTATCAACCTCAAAGCCCGACGAGATAGGAAGAGTCATGGTAGAAGCCTTCTTAGAAGAAGGCATTAGCGCAAGCTACTCAATTCTTAAGCCTTTGGAAAACGGAGCAGAGATTTTTGAAGATTCTGACCCTTGACGTTGGAAACACGACAATCCATGCCTGTATTTACTTAGGCGAGCTTATCTCGTTAGGCAGGTTCATCCCGCCTCTTTTACCAACTGGTAGGTTTGAAAATGTTTTTGTCTCTTGCGTCAAACCATCTTTAAATAGGTTTATTCTTGAGTCTTTTCCAAATGCTAAGTTTATTACCTCCGTTCCAATTAAAAGTTTTTGCTCTAATGTGGGCTTAGATCGCCTCCTTTGCGCCCTCGGAGCCATAACTCACTACGGTGAAAATGTCATAATAGTCAATTTAGGCACAGCAATAACGATTGATTTATGCATCAACGGAGTGTTTTATGGCGGATTAATCCTAAATGGTCTTTATAGCTCCTTGAATTGCATACACTTAAGAATTCCTCATTTGCCCTCGCTTAAGCCTAAAAAAGTCCAAATTCTGCCTGCAAAAGACACCGTTAGCGCAATGCTTTCAGGTAATTTTGGCTCTGTTTTTGCCCTTTTAAAGCATTGTAAAGAAAGCTGGCAAGAGCTCTTTGGTCATAGCCTTATTACTTTAATCACTGGCGGGGATGGGCATTTGCTCTCTGAGTTTGGTCTTTACGACCCTCTTCTCATTCATCGCGGGATGCTATCTGCCTTAAAAATTCAATAGCTTCGTCTTTAGTTTTCACTTTCCCCTCAATCTGAGCCTCTATCAGAGCTTGCTTTAGTTTGCCAACCTTAGGCCCTTGATTTATCTTAAAAATTTCCATAATCTCATCACCGCTTAACAAAGCGCTGATTTGCTCATCAGTTTTTGACTTAAACTCTAATAGCTCTTTGTAGAGCTCTATGAGAGACTCTATATGTAAATCACTATCATTGCTTGCAATAGAATCAGCAAGAGAGTGTAAAAATAGATAATGCGCGATGTTTTCGCAATCTTTCCAAAATCTGTATTTTGCCCTATCTGTCAGCTCTTTCTTTAGCTTTGCCTCTCTTAAGAAAAACATCCTTAGGTGAT
>JANWVD010000107.1 GCA_025057715.1 Aquificaceae bacterium
ATTGACGTCTATCGGACCTACCGTCATCCGTTGAGGTGTAATTAAAGTCCGAGGTTGGGGAGGTTTTTCCTGCTAAGTAACGAATGGCTTCATACATCATCTCGCCAACAGGGTTGCCCCAGTCGGGAAAGTCGCCGTTGCCCATGGGACCATCTGTTTTCCATGCTCCAGACCCACCGGGTTTATAAGAAGCCCACTGATAACCTACGATTTTGATTGTGTCGAGGGTGTAGATAATTCCCTGAGCTCTATGAGAGTCGCTGGCGTTTCCTGTGCCTTGTTTATACTGACCCGTAGAAGGGTTGATTTCATCAGAGATGGCAGAAATGTTTTTGCGAAGAACGCCGCCTTGGGTGTTGTTTGTATATGAGCCAGTAAGCAGGCCAAAATACATGGGAGCTCTTGGGATGCAAGAGCCGCCTTCTGGGGCGCAGTTGGCATCGGTGGTGCAAGGTTTTAAGGAGCGAGAACACCAGCGAGTGCCATCACCTTCGCCATAGCGCTGGAGAAGACCGATGGGTTTGAAAACATCGTCGTTTGCATTTGCTAAATCTGAACCAGGGTAGCGCTTGCAGTTTGGTTCAAGGAGGCCTTGCTGGCAGACTCTTACGCGGACTATGTAGTCCTGTGGAGAAACGGAGGTGCCACCTTGTAGTTCATTTTGACAAACCGTGCCTTCTTTTGATGCCCATCGTTCTATCTCTTCGGTGCGGTTTTGCAACACCCTTATTAGGCGGGGAGCGTTTTCAGAAAGAGCTATTGAGGTCATGCAAAATAGATGGCGTCTGTTGGAGGAAGGAGGGTTGAAAGGGGTGAGGTCGCTGATAGAGACAGTTCTAACATTATTATTTGAGTCGCGGTAGGTGAAAGAGCCTGGGATTTCCTTACCCCAGCTATGGGCGTCTTGGGGGGTGAAGGTTGCTTCAAGGACTGTTAAATCGGTCCTATCGATTCTTCTAAAGCCGCCATAAAGGACTTTGCGCATAATATCTGCGCGGGACATTGAAAGCCAGTTTAGGAAGTTGCCGCTCCATTCGTTGTTTCCACCGCAGCGGCGAAAGTTGTTTCTGGTATTGTCATCGCAATTGTCCACACGGCGAACGGGGTTGAAGCGCTCTTCGCCTGCATTATACTGATAGCACTTACAGGGGTCAAAGTAGCCATAGTAGTCTATAGAGTGGTTGTAGGTTGGCTCGATTCTGCCATCTTCGTTAACGTCGGAAGTTTCGTTGTAGGCTTCGTAGTGGAGTTTATGGTCTCTGCCCATTACAAGCATTACAAGCGGCGGAATGGCAGAGCCGACATAAGGAGGGACATAGCAATAGTCGTTCATTTGAGGCAGAGCCTGGGAACTAACATAGCGAGGCGGTGATAACATTAAAGCAAGGGCTATGGTTATTGTTAGTGCGAGTAGCTTTTTCATGCTCCTTTCCTCCTTAGAGATTATTTTGGGGGGGTGTTTTGGTGTCTTGCGTGAGGTATTCGTGATTTTGCGCCGTAAGGCGCGTTTAATGTTTTTTACATGTGCGGCGTAGTTGGGGTTTTCGGGCTTGAGGATGCTCAGAAGTATGCTTACTTTGGCATATACGCTTTGCAACACAGAGGACAAGAGAGCGTCGGGCTTGCAGCATCGACCAAAGAGGGCATTAGGGCAATCAAGAAAAAGGGGCTCGTGCTTGAAGCCTTTAGCGAGGAGGAGCTAAAGAGCCTTAGCTCAAGAGTTGCTATTGCGCATGTTAGATACTCAACCGCTGGGGGTGGGATAGAGGACGCTCAGCCGATAGTTCGCAAGATGCCCTTTGGGGAATGTGCGATAGCGCACAATGGAAACTTGGTCAATCAGATTGAGCTAAGAAGAAGGTTTTTGCAAAAGGGGATTGAGCTAATGCACCTATCAGATTCAGAGCTCTTAGTTGCAGGGATGGAAGAGGGGGAGCTTGAGCCAAAGGAGCTTAGACTAAATTCAAAAGATGGGGAGGAGCTAAGAAGGGTTTTTCACGCGCTTTCTTTGGCCAAAGGTGCCTTTAGCGCGATATATCTTTTTAAGGATAAGCTAATTGTGGCAAGAGATACGATGGGGTTTAGGCCATTGGTTATGGGGAGGTTAAAAAATGGGTTTATCGTAGCTTCTGAGAGCTGCGCGCTTGATATTTTGGGGGCAGAGTTTTGGAGAGAGGTAAAGCCGGGGGAGGTAATTGTGATTGATGACTATGGGCTTAGGAGCTACTTTCCTTTCAGAGAGAGTAAACGGGCGATGTGCATCTTTGAGCTTGTTTACTTTTCAAAGCCTGAGAGCTTTGTCTTTGGCGGGTGGGTTTATGAAGTGAGGCGAAAGCTTGGGGAAGTGCTTGCGATGGAGGATGACTCAGTTGGGGAAATAGTTGTGCCTGTGCCAGATTCTGGGCTTGTGCCTGCTATTGGATACTCTCAAGCGAGGGGACTATCGCTTGAGCTTGGGCTTTTGAGAAATCATTACGTTGGTAGGAGCTTTATTGAGCCTACGCAAGAGCTAAGAGACATTAAGGTTTTGATGAAGCTAAATGCAAATAGGGCGGTGCTCAAAGGAAAGAGCGTCGTGGTTATTGACGATTCTTTGGTTAGAGGAACTACTGCTAAGAAGATTGTTCAGATGCTTCGCCAAGGAGGGGCAAAGGAGGTTCATCTAAGAATCGCCTCGCCGCCGGTGATAGGACCTTGCTATTTTGGAATCGATACGCCAAGCAAAAGAGAGCTCATAGCATGCCAGATGAGCATTGAAGAGATAAAGGACTTTATCGGGGCTGATAGCTTGAGATACTTATCGATTGAAGGGCTTCACTCTTGCGTCGAGAGTGCGCAAGAGTTTTGCGATGCTTGCTTTAGCGGGAATTATCCAATGAGTGTAGAATTGCCTCAAGCTCTTTAAAGGTTGGTTCAAGCTCGCTAAGTGGGAGCATGTTTGGTCCGTCTGAAAGAGCTCTATCTGGGTCTGGGTGGGTCTCTAAGAAAATACCATCAACGCCTACAGCCACAGCAGCCCTTAGAAGCGGGCGGACAAACTGACGTTGACCGTCTGAAGATGCACCTTTGCCGCCGGGAAGCTGCACTGAGTGAGTTGCGTCGAAAATCACTTTTGAAAACTCGCGCATAATCACAAGCGAGCGAAAATCTACCACGAGGTTGTTATAGCCAAAGGTTGTCCCTCTCTCGGTTATGAAAAAATCAGTTGCGCCGGCGGTTTTTAGTTTTTCTACGATGTTTTTTGCATCCCAGGGGGCGAGGAATTGACCTTTTTTTACATTAACGGGCTTTTTCGTCATTGCGCAAGAAATTAGGAGGTCTGTCTGCCTGCTTAAAAACGCAGGGACTTGGATGATATCTACAACGCTGCTAACTATGGGGGCTTGCCAAGGTTCGTGAACGTCTGTAGTTATTAAAAGCCCGGTTTCTGACTTGACTTTTTGAAGAATCTTAAGCCCCTCTTCAAGCCCGGGACCTCTATAAGAGTGAATGCTTGAGCGATTAGCTTTATCAAAAGA
>JANWVD010000108.1 GCA_025057715.1 Aquificaceae bacterium
ACCCCCATCGACCCTTCTGGCAAAGAGGTATCTCGAGCTCCAGTATGACTCGTTTATGTCGCTGATTATGACGCCATTGCCCCTGCTCGAGGAATGGACCATTTTGCCGTTTCCTATGTAAATACCAACGTGGGAAGGACCTGGGCGGTAGGTGGAAAAGAATAGAAGGTCACCGGGCTTTAGCTCGCTAAGAGAGACCTCCCTGCCTACCCTGGATTGCTCCGCGGAGGTTCTTGGAAGGTTAATCCCATGAAGCGAAAAGACCCTCTTAACAAAGGCAGAGCAATCCATCCTATCTACAGAATTTGCACCAAAGCCGTAGGTGGTCCTACTTGCAAATTGAAGAGCGGTGGCAACTATGTCCGAGTTATTCGCAAAAGCACCAAAAGCTATTATCAAACTCAGAATCACGCGCATAGGTTTATTATCATACACAAATGAACCATTTTTCTCTATCACCATACTAACTTACGGGGCTTTCAAAAGTGTTTGTTGACAAAGTGAGGATAGTCGTCAAAGCAGGCGATGGGGGCAACGGGGCGATAGCTTTTTTGAGGGAAAAATATAGACCATTTGGCGGGCCAGCAGGCGGGGATGGGGGAAAGGGCGGGGATGTAATTTTAAAGGCAAGCTCCAGAAAAACCACGCTCTATGATTTAAAGCTCCAAGGCTACTTTAAGGCAAAAAGGGGAGAAAACGGCTCTGGCAAAAACAAAGCCGGAAAGAGCGCAGAGGATTTAATAATACAAGTCCCCGTCGGAACGATTGTCATAGACGATATAAAAAAAGAGCAATTAGCAGACCTTGACAAAGATGGGGCGTCAGTTTTGGTTGCAAAAGGCGGAAAAGGCGGCAAAGGAAACGCCCGCTTTGCAACCTCTACAAATAGAGCCCCAAGGTTTGCGCAAAAGGGCGAAAAGGGCGAACTCAGGGTTTTAATTTTGGAGCTAAAAAGCATTGCACATGTTGGCTTAGTCGGCGTGCCAAATGCAGGCAAATCAAGCCTTTTGAAAGCCCTCACAAACGCAAACCCAGAAATCGCCCCCTATCCATTTAGCACAAAAGAGCCAAACCTTGGCACCCTCTTGGGGGAAAGCATCAAAATAACCATAGCAGACATCCCCGGGCTTATCGAGGGCGCAGATAAAGGCAAAGGTTTAGGGCATAAGTTTTTAAGACACATAGAGCGATGCAAGATTCTTCTGCATGTAATTGACTTTTCCCACGGCGAGCCTAAGAGAGCTCTAAGCGAGCTTAAACTTATCAGAGACCAAATGGCGGCATATAAAAAAGAACTATTGGAAAAGCCGCACTTTGTAGTGCTTAACAAGATTGACCTTATTCAAAACAAAAACCAAATAAAGGAGGCGATAGATTACTTTGAGATAAAAACATTCGCAGTATCTTGCCTAACGCTCGAGGGAATTGATAAACTAAAGAGAGAACTCATTAAGTTTTTCGAAGAGGATGGAAGTAAACATCTCCTTTAGCCAATGGAACATAGGAGAGCTCCTAATGCCAATAGAAGAGGAGGAGCTCTCAGTCAAGCCAATAGAGGAATTAGGCGCATATAAACCAAACGAAAACCAAATACCCACGCTTTTTTTCATAGACGGCGTTAGAAGAACCGAGGCATCGATAGCCCTTCAGCTCCCAAATAGCCCAAAGGTCTATAGAGGCATATTCGCATCGCTATGCGCAGGGGCTCTGATGGTGCGATATGGCGGGATAAATCTAATACAGGAAAGCCTCATATACCACCATCTAAAGAGATATCTCTTTACTGACTTAGAGCAAAATCTCTTAGAATCATTCCCAAAGTTAAAAGACACAGACTTTGAGCCTAAATTCAGCGACCAAGATATGAGCTTAGCAATAATGAACGAGCTTCGCTCAAATCTTGAAATAAATAGCGCCATTAAAGCAATACAAGAATCATCAAAATACCAAAACTCAATAGTAATATGCGACGGAACTCTTGACCCTTCCCTATCACAAACCCATTGCGTTGGTCTTATTAAAAACTCCCAGCGCGCTTTTGTAGAGCCTGAACTACTTTCAAAGCTAAAACCAGGCGAGCGCTCGCATATATTTGCGTTCTTAAAAGACGGAAAGCCCTATAAATACTCGTGGTATGTAAAGCTAAATGACGGCAGCCTTGAAAACCTCATTCGGTTAGAGATATTCGCATGCGATAGCAAAACGCTCTATAACATAGTAGATACTTGCACATACGCGCTTCCGCTTTTATCAAGCAACCCCTTTCAAGACCAGCGCTCACCTCAAAATCTCCTCCCAATTAGCTCGCTTGAAAGGTTTTTAAGACATCATCTTGGCTCATACAAAATTATTCGCTCAAACATAATAAAAGCCCTTCGTGATTGAGATATACATCCCTTTGCTCGTTGGTTTTATCCTAAAATTAACCAAAGTTTTCTCAAACGATGATGCAAAAACCCTAATAAACTTCGTCATATACTTAAGCTTGCCCGCCCTTAGCTTTAAAACATCCTCCACGATACCTTTAAGCGCTCAAAGCATAAAAATAGCCATATGCGCCTGGGCGAGTATATCACTTTGCATCCTAACCTCATACGCTTTCGCAAAACTTATGCACCTTGAAAAATCAGACGAAAGGAGCTTTATAGCAGTCTCCTCTTTTGGAAACACTGCATTCCTTGGCTTTCCCCTTACAATCTCACTATTTGGAGAAAAAGCCCTTCCTTACGCAGTTATATACGACAGCCTTGGCTCTTTTCTCATGGTATCAACACTTGGAATTTTGCTTCTTTCTGGAAAGCCAAACCTAAAGAATGTGCTCTTATTCCCACCTTTTATCGGCTTTGCCCTCGGGCTTATTCTAAGACCCTTCGAGCTCTATCCTCACCTAAATTACATAGCAGAGTTTCTAATCTCACCGCTAATGCCAACCGTTCTTTTTGCGCTTGGACTAAGCCTTGAGCTAAAGCCCGTAAGCGCCAAGCTTCTTGCCCTCGCCTTAAGCATCAAAATGCTACTCTCCCCGCTTTATGCGATAATCATAGCGTCTGCTTTAGATTTGCCCCCTCTGGCTCTAAAGGTCTGCGTCCTTGAATCTTCCATGCCCACAATGCTAACAGCCAGCGCCCTGATACTTAAATTCGGACACAATTACCAGCTTGCCATAAGCTCAAGTGCCGTTGGAATCACCCTCTGGCTCATCATTCTTTTACTTTTATAAAACGCGGGGGGAATTTCCCCCCGCTGCCCCCCATTTTATGGAAAGACCTTAATAGCTCTTCCGCGCGCGCCGTCTTTACCAACAACCTGAAAGGCAACCGCGTCGCTCTCAAAAAGCGGGGCATAAAAGCCGGTGGTTGAATAAACCTCTTTACCATTGAGCAAGATAACAAACTTCAGATATTCCCCCTCGTAGCGCCAAGTTATATACTTCCTACCGCCCAAAGTATATATCCTGACATCGCTAACTTCCTTTGG
>JANWVD010000109.1 GCA_025057715.1 Aquificaceae bacterium
CGAAGAGCTCGGTATGCAAGGCGTTTTAAAGCCCGCCCTCATCGTTAAGGTTTTGTTCAATGGGGAATCTTTTGATGTTCCAGTGGTTTATTCCCCAGAACTCAGCATCTTTGCCCAATCTCAGATGGAAAACGGTGATAACTTTCCGTTTCTACTCTTTTTAAAAGAGCTTGAGCCTCGCTTTGTTAGTGGTCTTCAGGTTTCTTATCAGCCGGGGGTTTTACTCATCTGGGTCGGCTCTTTCATGATTCTTTTCGGTATGACGCTTGCTTTTTACACAAACCATAAGAAGATATTTGCCCTAATTGATGGCAATACCCTCAAGATAGCCGTCTGGTCTCATAAATTCAAAGACGAATTTCAAAACGAGGTTTTAAAATACTTAAATGGAAGGTAAAAAAGTCCTAATCATGGAGAGAGACCTGCTTCTCGCAAGCAAGGTAAAATCCGCCCTGAGGGATTTTGAGGTTAGGGTCGGCGATAATTACGAGCGCGAAGAAATCGTCATCATAAACATAGAAGCATTCGACGTTTCACTTATAAACAACCTCAGAAAAAGCGGCGCCATTGTAATTGGCTACTGCTCGCACGTTAAAACTGACCTCATGCAAAGGGCAAAGCAAGAGGGCGCAAACTTGGTCGTCCCGCGAAGCCAGGTTGTGAAAGACCTGTCAGCCCTCATTGAGCAAGCTCAAATCTCCATCACCGAGCAACAAAACTAATCTCGCCTGCTCTTTCGTAAGTGCTATAACAGAGAGCCTTGGCATACGCACGAGCAGTGACTCTCTGAACTCCTCTCTACTTTTTAGTTCTTTAAGAGGAATGTTTTTCTTAAACCGCCCTTCGGGCGATATATCAACGACCCAGAAACCATCTACGCAATAGGGGCTTGATTTTACCTTCGCGATTCCTACGATAGACTTTTCGTTGCCTGTGTGATATATGAAACAAACATCGTTAACTTCCATGCTCCCTATATGCTTTTGCGCAAGCGGGTTTTTAACCCCGTCCCATTTTGTTAAACCTTCCCTAAGAAGGTCGTCAAAGGAGTATTCGGACGGCTCTGTCTTTAAAAGAAAGAACCTAACAAGGCTTTCCCGGGGCTCCATTGCAGTCTTTACACACCTTTATACCCTCAACCCCGAGCATGAGGTTAAGCCCCTTTTCTTCAAACCAGGGCGAGGCATTTCCCGTTTTTATCTTCCAAAGGAAGTACTTTTCGAACATTGACTTAATGTAGTGTACGGATTTGCCCTTCTTGTAAAGTAGCTTGTTCCTTGGTGGAAATACGGGGCTTGCAAAGAATCCAAGAGCGTCCGTGCCCATATCAGCTATGCATATTGCAGAGAGCTCTGGGGTGTATCTATCTTGGTTGCTATTTATATCATTGACGATGTTGTTGGCAACTGCCATTGCCATTTGCTCTATCATCATGCCGGTTTTTGGAGCTCCTGTTGGAATTGGCGTTTGTTCAACTGGCGGTATGGCAGTTACTACCCCTACGCCAAAGATGTTTTTATAGCTTGGGTTTTGAAAACATCTATTGACGATGACCATATTGTTAGCTGGGTTTGCGACCTTCTCGCCGGCAGATTTGACCACCTGTGGACCCATAAACCTTGGCATAAGCATGGAGAGCTTTGCGGGGACTTCGGTGACTTTACCTTCTAAATCCTCGTAAACTACGCTGTCGTTAGTTACTTTGGTAATCTTTACGTTTGCAACCCAGTTTATGCTTCTTTCTGCAAAGAGGTCTTCAATAAGCCTTCTTGAAGGTCCTGCGCCAGCAATCCCAAGATGCCCTATATAAGGCTCTGAGGTTATGTAAGTTATTGGCACTTTTTGTCTAATTCCGAGCTTTTTAAGCTCGTAATGTAGCATGAGGGCAAATTCATAGGCTGGACCAAAGCAGCTAACGCCTGGGATAGCGCCTACTACCACAGGTCCTGGCTCTTTGTAGAACTCCTGGAGCTTTTTGTTGAGCTCCATGGCGTGCTCTGCTGTGCATATTGAGTTTGAATGCTCTTCTTGACCTTCTGCTGCAAAAACCAACTTTGGACCTGTGGCAATAACAAGATAGTCGTAAGATATTTCCTTTCCGCTCTTTGTTTTTACCTTGTTTTCGTCTGGATTTATGCTCTCTGCATCTTCGTTTATAAAGTCTATCCCGTGTTTTGGTAAAGTTTCCGCAAGAGGGATGCTTAGGCTTTCAAACTTTCGCCATCCTAAGGCAAGGTGTGGCCAAGCGGGCGTGAAACCAAAGTAAGGTCTTCCGGATATTAAGGTTACTTTTAGGTCTTTTTTAAGGTGCTTTAGGTTGTAAGCAGTGGACAATCCGCCAATGCCGCCACCTATAATAACGATGTGCTTTTGCATGAAATGACCTCCGACAGCCTAATTATATAATAATAAATTTATAATAAACTGTTATGATAACTATCATCGCTGGCTCTTCTGCAGGCTTTCGAAAGCTAACGATAGACCAACTTGACGAGGTTCGCGACCAGCCCGTTTTGTGGTTTGATGTAGAAAAGCCAAGCGAAGCCGAGATTGATTGGCTAAAGAGCGTAGCGGGGTTTGAGATGCCACCAAGAGAAGTGATTGGTGATATTGAAATAAGTAGCAAATTCAAGGAAGAAGGTGAGGCAATATACATCAATATGAGCTTTGTGCTTCAGCAAAAGGAGGATGTTTTAGTAGAGCCAGTAATCTTCTTTTTGCGCGGCAAATTCATAGTAACGCTTCGCTACAGAGACATACCTTCAATGCTGATATTCCAAAAGCGTCTTGAGAGCTCTGCCCGCGGCGTTCAATTTCCTGAGGCAGTCCTTGCAGGCATAGTTGACATAGAGGTTGATAGAATAGGCGATAGGCTTGAGATTCTTGGAAGGAGGATAAGAAATTTACGCAAGGAGGTGTTTTTGGAGCAATCTGAGGAGATTATTCGCGATATTTCTTACTACGATGAGCTTAATATGACCCTTAGAGAGAGTATAAACGAAAAGATAAGAATTCTTTCGCACTTTATAAAGAGTGCCAAGGTCAATGCACAAACAAAGCGCGACATTAAAATTGCTGTTGACGACCTTCATACGCTTCTTGATTACACTGTTTTTTATATGGACAAGATTGACAGCATTCAAAACAGCCTGCTTGGTCTTATATCAATCCGTCAAAACGAAGCAGTAAAAGTCTTTACCGTGCTTGCAACGGTGTTTTTGCCTGCTACTTTGATTGCAAGCATCTTTGGAATGAACTTTGAATATATGCCAGAGCTCAAATGGAAGTTTGGCTATCCTTATTCGCTTGCTCTTATGCTTGCAGTAACGCTCGGGCTTATTTACTGGGTTAAGAGAAAGGGCTGGTTGTGAAGCTAAAGAGAGAGGACTGGGTTCTTTCTATTTTCATGCTCTTTGGACTTTTTTATCCC
>JANWVD010000010.1 GCA_025057715.1 Aquificaceae bacterium
GAAGAACGTCTCAAAAACATACTAAAGGAGCTCGAAAAAGCCCCGCATGTAATTCTTTTCATAGACGAGATTCACACCCTAATAGGCGCCGGCTCAGCGGAAGGTTCCATTGATGCGTCAAACATGCTAAAACCGCCTCTTGCCAGAGGCGAGATTCAGGTAATTGGTGCAACAACCCTTGATGAGTATAGAAAATACATTGAAAAAGATGGTGCGTTGGAGCGCAGATTTCAACCAGTCATTGTAGAGCAGCCATCTCAGGAGGATGCAATCAGAATTCTTTTCGGTTTAAAACCGAAGTTTGAAGAGTTTCATAACGTTGAATACACCGTCGAAGCTGTTGAAAAATCTGTCCAGTTGGCAGAGCGCTATATCACAGAGCGCAATTTACCAGACAAAGCAATTGACGTCCTTGATGAGGCAGGCTCCTTGGTAAAGCTCCGTGCATACAAATTACCTCCAGACCTAAAAGAGCTTGAGGAAACCATCAAAAACCTTGAGGTAAAGAAGGAAGAGGCGGCAAACTCCCAAGACTATGAAAGAGCTGCAAAGCTCCGCGACGAGGAGTTGCGTCTTCGTGCAAAACTTGAGAGTCTCAAGACTAGATGGAAGCAAGAGCTCACTTCGACGCGTCCTAAGGTGACGCAAGAGGATGTTGCAGAGGTTGTTTCCGTATGGACCGGCGTCCCGCTAAAGCGCATCCACGAAAGCGACATGCAAAAACTTCTGAGGATAGAAGAGGAGCTGCACAAGAGGGTAGTTGGTCAAAATGAGGCAATCAAGGCGATTGCCCGCGCAATAAGGCGTTCAAGGGTAGGTTTAAAGGGAAGGCATAGACCGATTGGCACTTTTCTGTTTCTTGGTCCAACGGGTGTTGGTAAAACCGAAACTGCTAAGGCTCTTGCCGAGTATCTCTTTGGTTCAGAAGAGGCTTTGACCCGCTTTGATATGTCTGAGTATATGGAAAAGCACACCGTTTCAAGACTTGTTGGTGCGCCGCCCGGATATGTCGGTTATGAAGAGGGCGGTCAGTTAACAGAGCGTGTTAGAAGAAGACCATACTCCGTGCTTCTTTTTGACGAGATTGAAAAAGCCCACTCGGATGTTTTCAACATATTTTTGCAGGTGTTTGATGACGGCAGGTTAACCGACGCAACTGGTAGAACCGTTGATTTCTCTAATACTATTATCATTCTTACCTCAAATCTTGGTGCGAGACTCATAACTCAAGGCTCAAACATGGGATTTGAGAAAAAGTTTGGCATGCTTGATTATGAGCAAATGAGAAAAAATGTGCTTGAGCAGGTAAAGAAAGTCTTCAACCCAGAGTTTCTCAATAGGCTTGACGAAGTCATCATCTATAAACCGCTTGAAAGAGATGATATCTCAAGGATTATCGGCGTCATGCTTGAAAGTGTTAACAAAAATCTTTCTGAATGGGGGCTGCAAGTCAGCCTTAGTGATGCTTTTATAAACTGGCTTATAGAAAACGAATACAAACCAGAGTATGGTGCAAGGAGTGTCAAAAGAGCTCTTCAGCGCAATGTAGAGGACCTTCTCGCGGAAGAACTCCTGAAAGGCTCGCTTTCTGATGTAGAAGTGGTTGAAATCTCCTTAGCTGATGAAAAGCCGGTTCTTAGACCGATAAAGACCAAAGAAAACTTAGAAGAGGTAATCTTTAAGCAAAGTTAGCCGTAGCCGGGTTCTCCACGGGGAAAACCCGGGAAACCCCCTCTCTTGCGCTAACCCCGATTACTCTTGTGGCGAAGCTGGCAAGCACCTCTCTTAATGTTACGACGATAAACTGAGCACTTTGAGAACGCTGGCTTATTAGCTTTGCCACTGCTTTTGCGTTCGCTTCATCAAGGTGAGCGTCAACCTCGTCAAAGTAGTAAAAGCAAGACGGCCTATACTCCTGAATGGCGAAAATTAAAGACAGCGCGCCAAGGGTTTTTTCGCCGCCGGAGATTGCGTCAAGAAACTGCACCTGCTTTCCACGGGGTTTTAACATCATTTGCACACCGCCCGCAAACGGGTCGTCTTCGCGCTCTAAGCTCAAAAATGCCTGACCGCCTGGTGATAACTCTGCAAATATTTTCTTAAAGTTTCTGTTTATTGCATTGAAAGTTTTTGTAAATGTTTTCAATTTCTTGGTATCTATCTCTTCTATTAGAGATAGTATGCTCTTACGCTCTGAGTTTAGCTTTTCTAACTTGGATTGCAGCTCGTCTAACCTAAGCTTTATTTCGTTATAATCATCCTGGGCTTTAAAGTTTATGTTACCAAGTTTTTCTAATTCTAAAGATAGTCTTTTGATTTCTTTCTCAATTTGCGCTTGGGATAGGTTGGTGAAGCTGTCTTCTACCGGATTTTTAAATGACTCAAGAGAGGAGAGAACGATAGCTTCTTCTTGCTTTAGCTGTTGCAATTCTAATTTTAAATTAGATTCGTCTTCCTTGAGTTGTTGCAATTTGAGCTCTAAAATTCCGCATGAAGAGCGTTTTTGATTAAGCTCTTTTTCCGTCTCGCCCCTTTGCTTTTTTAGCATAAATACGCTAAGTCCTATGGAGTCTGCTTCTTGCTGTTTTCGTGCTTTCAGGATTTTCGTGTTTTCTAAATCGATTTTAATTGCCTTTAATTCGTTGCTAAGCTCATTGATATAGCTTAAGAGTCCATCATGTTTTAGCTCAAGGTTTGATATTTTAGAGCTCTCTTGAAGGACTTGCTTTTCAAGGTTCTGTATAGCATTTTTTTGCTCCTCGAGCACGCGGGCTATTTCCTCTCTTCTCTGTCTTAAGAAGTCAAGACCAGAGCTTTGAATTTCTTGGAGAAGGGTCATTTTCCTTGTTAAAAGACCTGATATTTCAATTTCTATTGAGTTTATTAAACTCTCAGCAGTGTTTATATTTTCTTCGGTTTGTGATATGGCATGTTTTAGGTTTTCTATGTATGAAAGCGCGCTTTCTATCTTTTTTTGCGTTTCTTTAATGGTATTGAATGCCTTTTCTGATGCTTCTTTAAGGCGCCTTAATTCTTGATTCGCAAACATTTCTGATGCTTCTTTTGAGATTATTTGGTTTGATAGTTCGTTGAGCTGATGCTTTTTTGTTTCAATTGAATCCTGTATGAGTTTTAATTCTTCTTCCAACCTTTTTAGCTCTTGGTTATAAAATGCTTTGCTAAGCTCGGAGCGCTCGCTTACAAATCCGCCCGAGATTACCCCGCTTTTTTCAAAAAGCTCGCCTTCAAGGGTTACAAGTCTATAAGAGCCTGCGGAAGCGAGTTTTGCGTCGCTGAAACTCTCTACGAGAATAGTGTCACCAAAGACGAAGCGTGCTACTCTTTCAAACCGCTTTTCAAACTCTACTAAATTCACTACAAAATCTACGGCGCCTCTTAATCTTGGTAAGGTGGACGGGATTTTGGTATCTTTTATGCGATTAAGAGGAATAAAGCTCATACGACCGAGCGAAGACTCCCTTAAACGATTTATGCAAAGTCTTGCGACCTCCTCGTCTTCTACTACTATGTATGACATTCTTGCTCCTGCGGATACCTCGACCGCTTTGGCGTATATGATGTCTTTTAAGGTAATCAGGTCTCTGAAGCGTCCGAAAACTCCGTCTATTCCCTCAAAGACGTGGATATCTTCTGAAGCGCTTTTAAGTTTTAGTTTCAAGCTGGATATTTCTTCTATGAGGTTGGTTTGCTCTTTTTCAAGGGTTTTTATTTCATTAAAAATTTTCTGTTTTTGGTTTTTCATATCGTTTAAAGTGCTGTGAGAGGAGCTTTTTTCTAACTTGGATATGCTTTTTGAATATTCGCCGAAGGCGAGTTTATATTCTTTTTCTTTATTTCTTAGGTTTTCTATCTCAAGAGAGACGCTCGTGAGCTTGTTATTAAGCTCTTGATGGTTTTTCTTAAAACTTTCAAGTTTTGAGCGCTCTGATGTTAGTCTTGCCTGCAGTTCTTGTTGGTCGGCTTCTATCTTCTCAAGTTCGGTTAAAGTATGTGAAAAATAGCCTTCTTTTTGTGTAATAGCTTGCAATTCCGCCATGAGATTACTTTTAAGGTTTTCAAATTCCGCCTTTGCTTTGCTTAGTTCCTCTTGTTTCTGTCTGAGTTTGTCCTTTTCCTCGTTTATAAGGTTGTTGGTTGATAAGGCTTGGGAGCTCAGTGATTCTATTTGCTCTTCCAAGGATGCGATTCTATTTTGGAGCTCCTGTTCTTTGGACTCAAGGCTCTTTAGTGCTTCGCTTAGTCTTCCAAAGTTTTCACCAAAGGGAAGAAGCTTTTCGTCAATCTGCGTCAGTTCTGATTCTAATTGCGATGTTTCTGTTTTCAGGATTGATAAGTCCTCTTGGATTTTATTAGCTTCTTCTGTTTTGCTTTCAATAGCCTGCATAGTTGAGTGAATTTTTTGTTTTAGGTGATTTAGCTTCCTGCTTAAAAGCGCATATTCGAGCGTAGACTTTCTTTCTAAAATTGCCTTGTAGGTGTTTAAGGTGTTTAATTCCCCGCTTAGGCGATTGAGTTGCGTTTTAAACTCTTCTTGAAGCATTTTTAATTGACTGAGCTTTACTTCTACCTCGCCAAGGTCTTCAAGCGCTTTGCTACGCTTTTGGTCATACTCACCTATGCCAGCTATTTCTTCAATGAGCCTTCTTCTTTCCGCGGGGCTCATACGGATAAACCGCACAACATCTCCTTGCAAAACCACGTTATATCCGTTTTCGTATATCCCAGCCTTTGAAAGGAGTTCTAAAACATCCCTTTCGCGCGCACCAGCGCCATTTACGCGAAAGGTCGAGCGTCCTTCTTGGTCTATTTTGCGAGAGATTATAACCTCTTGCCCAAGCTCGAAGAGCCCCTCGTTGTAAAAATGCACCTCCACAAGCGCGTGATTGGCTTTTTCAGCCCCTTTGGAATATATTAGGTAAGAGAGATTCTTTGCCCTTAGAGCTCTAGCGCTTGCTATCCCAAGAGCAAAAGAGAGGGCATCGCCTATGTTCGATTTGCCTGCCCCGTTTGGACCTACGATTGCCAAAAACCCGGGACCCAGCGGTATCTCGAGCCTTTGCTTTCCGTAGGACTTAAACCCCTCGACGACTATCTTTTTTATCCAAGCCCTCACTGAGCTTAGTATAACTCAACACTCAAAGAGGTAATAAACCCCGTCAAACTCCCTCCCTGAGAGCCTTAGCTTGCACTTCTGGCTAAGTTCTTTTGATTTGGTTATGACCAGACCCGAGGGCACATCAGTATTTTTTATGCATCTCCCGAGGTAAAAAACCAAAGCTGAGTTTTCTGCTTTATAAAAGTAAACCTCGCTGGCTTCGCCAGCGAGAGACTCTTTAACCAACTGAGTGAAGCGCTCTCTTTCCACTTTGGGCAAAATCAAGAGAATGAAGGCAAGAAAGAGCCCGGAGAGGACCAAGACCCTCTTTATATACCCCCAAGAGACGAAAAGACCAAATATCAGAGCTACAGCTGGGTATGCGGGAAGCACATAGTGATGCAGGCGGTTTTGGGCTAAGGTGAAAAATCCGACCACGAAGATTGTCCAAAGCGACAAGCTAAATAGCCCCTTTTTAGGTCCTTTGAAACTTTTTAAAGCCGGTAAAAACCACGCAAAAGCAATGGCTATGACGACTAAATAGTAGTAAATAGGCGCAGGATGCACTTCTCTTGCACCTGTAAAACGCATAATGTTTTCAAAAAAGAAAAACCTATAGATGTATTCAAACCCAAAGCTATAAAACATAGCGGCATACCACCATAGGGAAACTAATAAAAAGATAAAAATCCCGACACGATTAAAGATTCTGAGGTCTTTTTTAAGAATGAGATAAATCCCAATTGCCAAAAAGGGACCGACCGGACCCTTAGTCAGCATAGCAAGCCCGAGAGCTCCCCAACCTAACACTACCTTGTTCAAAAGCCAAAGGTAAATCCCAAGGAGTATAAAAAGGGTGTTTAACATCTCTGGGACAAAAGCGCGTGCTTCTATCCACATATGCGGAATTGTAAGAAGAATAAGAGCTCCCTTTAACGCGCTTTCGCGCTCTACGAGGATTTTACCGATTGAAAAAGTCAGAAAAGCTATTCCTATGGCGCTTAAACCGGATACGAGCCTTGCACTAAATTCGTTAAGTCCGAAAATGAGCGCTAATAAGTTAGCGCTCCAGTATAGCATTGGCGGTTTCTCAAACCTCGGAAGGCAGTTATAGTATGGCTCTATGAAGTTTTGACTCTTTAGCATTTGCAAGGTTGCAGATGCGTTTCTCCCCTCGTCTGGTGAAGTAAAGCTAAAGAGCCAAGAGCCGAAGATGAAAAAATAAACCCCGAGGGGAAAGATTAACCAAGGAGCAAAACGCTCAAAACCAGACAAAGACTTCCTATTATCCATCCTACTACCACATCAAGAGGGTAATGAACCCCCATATAGACCCTGCCATAGCCGATTATAAGAGCGTAGATTACCCCTTGCCAGATTCCGCACAAAAAAAGAGAGCTCGCAATAAGAGCAGCAAGGGCGCTATCACCAGAGGGAAAGGATTTTAGCTTGAGGTTTTCAAGGATATATACCCCACTTAAAGAAGCCGAAGGACGCTTTGCTCTAAAAGTCCTTTTAAGGATTGCAACCACTACTCCGCACAAAATAAGCGCTATTAGATATGGTATTATCAGGGACTTATCAAGCAGGTAAATTACAGGCGCGAGCGCAATACCGAACCAACCCTTGCCAAAGATGTAAAACCTCTTGAAAAACTCGTCCAATAGCCAGTGCCTTCGCGAGTTTATGGCGAAAAAAACATCCCTGTTGAGGGGAAAATCCTCAACATTCATGAATATTTAAACGAAATAATCCCTTTTTGAACATCGTTTATTTCAAGCGTGAGTTTCTCTTTTGAAAGGTATTGCACAAAGCCCTCTATTAGACCCATGAGAAAGTATATTAGCGGGGAATTAGCCAAATCTCCCTCCATTGCAGGTGTGAAAGCATCGTTATGAAAGACCACTTGTTTGTCTTGTTTAAAAACCTGCTCTGCAAAGCCAAGCTCTTGCATAAGCGTGCAGGTGCGTGCTATTGCGTCTTCGCGGGGCAAAGTCTCAGGAAAGTGTCCCATGAGGTTTTCAAACATTTTCGGACCAGCGTGCCTACCAGAATCGCGCAAAACTGCCTTTGAACCCTTGTCCCCTATAACACCTTTCACCCCCTCTGCCATCTTCACAATCGAGAAAATTAAAATTTCTGGGTCTATCATGATTTAAATAATATACCAAAAATCTCTTCCTAAAACTAAAAGCTTTTTGCCCAACTCGCTTGAATCTGTGAGGATGGATAACCTACTTTTGTCAAGTCTTGACAAAGACGGACGAGCATCATATAAAGATAGCCGACTACATAAATACGATTGCAACTCAGCTATCCGAAAGGCAGTCTCCAAAGCGCAATAGAGTTCTATAATTCTAAGCTTTTGCCGTTTGTGGAATTTCGCCTTGGTTACAGAGGAAGAGTTTACGGTTTTGATAAATTACCCAGAACTGGAATAGTATAAAAACACCATGCGTGGGTGATGAAGTTATTTAGAGAGATTAGACAATCCCTTAGCGACCAAAAATTGGTGAGGCAAGCGCTCTCTACTATGACAGGTTGGTTATATGGTCATATCGATAAGGTTGACAGAAAATATGGCGAAACTATAAGTCCACTAACTAAGGTTTAGACTAATAGACCTTGATTTAGGATAAGGGAGATATACTTTAATCTGAGTTTATGAGCGTAAAGGACTTTTTATTAAGAGTAAGAGCTGTTTTCAATCCAGAACAGGCCGAAGTCATAGAGGATTTAATTAAGCTCCTTGATGGGCTTGTAAAAGCCAGCGACTTTAAAGAGCTTAAAGACACAGTCAAACAAACGCAGGAGCAAATCAAGGACCTAACAAGCACAGTCTCGGAACTCGCCAAAGCCCAAGCCAGAACTGAGCAAAGACTCGAAGAACTCGCCAAAGCCCAAGCCAGAACTGAGCAAAGACTCGAAGAGCTAGCCAAAGCCCAGGCGCAGACAGAGGAAAAGCTGGCTAGATTGACGGAGGCTATGGAGAAGCTCGCAATTTCTGTTAAAGACCTTAACGAAAAGTTTGGCGGTATTAGCGAAACTCTTGGATATATGCTTGAGAACGAAGCTTATAGAATGCTACCGTCATACTTGGAAAGAAATTACGGAATAAAGCTGGTTAAGAAGTTTATAAGAAAAGAAGTCGGCGGAAAGGAGATAAATTTGCTGGCAGAGGGGGAAAAGGAAGGTAAGAAGTTTCTGATATTAGGCGAAGCAAAAAGCAAGCTATCTTTAGGACCAGAAAGAGCAAGAGATGTTCTTGATTCTATTGAAGAGAGAATAAACTCTGCCCTCAAAGAGTATCCAGAATATGACGCTGATAGCGTCATAAAGCTAATAGTTACGCACTTTGCAAGCGAAAGCTTTATTCAAGAAGCCAAAAACTTAAATTACATAGTTATTCAAAGCTTTGAGTGGTAATTTAGCTAAGCTGGCTGCTTTTTAAAGAGCTCTTTAGCCTATAGCACCATAGGTGCGGGCGCGAAACTTTGCGCCTAAAGAATGTGCGAGCTGCTTGGTTTTCTCAATGTCAACGCCCGGGTAGTCAACAGCGGTCGCTATCACCTCAAAGCCGTTTTTCAAAGCCTCTTTGATAAATTCGCAAACCTTCTGGAATGTATCTGAGCGCACTGGCTTACAAACGAGATTATAAGAATTTGCATCCTGGGCATTTAGGCTAACTGACCAAACGTCAACTAACCCCTTTAGCTCCTTTAAACGTTCAGGTGGCAAAAAGCTAAGCATAAGACCGTTTGTATCAACCCTGACTTTTTTTGCGCCGGCTGATTTGAGCCAAGCGCTAACTTCTTTTAAAGTATCAAAGCGCAAGGTAGGCTCTCCGTAGCCACAAAAGACGACCTCTTCATAAGGCGTTGGGTCTTTAATCTCATTGATTACTTCCTTTGAAGATGGGTCTCTTTCAAGCCAAACCCAATGCCCTTTTACCATAAAGTCTCGCTCTTGCTCTCTTTGACAAAATACGCAATGCAAGTTGCATCTATTTGTTAGGTTTATGTATAGCTTGTTGTTTATTACGTAAGTTATAGTATTTGACGGTCTTTCAAGCCCGAGATTAAATAGCTTTTTGGCGTTTTGTGATGTCATTCTGATAACATCCTCGATGTTGCTATTTGGGACTAAATTAGCAAGCTCTTTAGCAATGTGTATGAGGTTTCTTGGCGTGTTTTTCTGACCTCTTTTAGGTTGCGGTGGCAAGTAAGGCGCGTCAGTTTCTATCACTATCCTAGTAGTTGGCGTTTTTGAGGCAACTGACCTTAGCTCCTTTGCATTAGGGTAGGTAAGAATGCCAGAAAAAGATATGTAAAATCCCATGTCAACGCACGCCATCATAAACTCGTAAGAGCCGCTAAAGCAATGCAAAACGCCGCCAACTTCGTGCGCCATTTCCTCTTTTAGAATTTTGAGAGTTTCTTCTTGAGCTTCTCTGGAATGAACTACTAATGGAAGCCCAAGCTCGCGCGCAAGTCTGATATGCTTTCTAAAAGACTCTTCTTGCACGTCCTTTGGTGAGTAGTTTTTATAAAAGTCAAGGCCTGTCTCTCCTATTGCTTTGACCTTTTTATGCGATAGCGCTTTTCTCTTTAGCCAATCTATATCATAAGAGCTGGCATCATGCGGATGAAACCCAATTGCGCAAAAGACCTTGTCGTATTTTTCAGAGAGCTCTATGGCGTTTTGGGAAGTTTCGAGGTTATATCCAATTGTGATTAAGTATTCTAAAGAGCTGTCATTAATGCTTTGGTTTAGCTCCTCGCTTTCAAGCAAGTCAAGATGGCAGTGCGTGTCAATCATAGACAAAAATATAGCCTAAAGTGTGCTTTCACTTGTCATAAAATTTACCGTAAGCGCCAAGGAGCCAAAGTAGCCCTATGGATAGCAAAAAAATTACTGCAAAGTAGAAGAATACGTCCATGGGGTGTTAAGAGCCAAAGCAAGCGCTATGTGCTCGGGTTTTATCTCCGAGCTTAGCTCCATGTCTGCGATTGTGCGAGAGAGCTTAAGGGTTTTGCTTACTGCGCGCACTGAAAGTGCGCGCGTTTTTTGTATCTTTAGAAGAATACTTTCGCACCTCTCAGAGAGCTTGCAGTGCTCTTTGGTTTGGTCTATGCTCATATGGGCGTTGAATATTATCCTATCCTTGAAGCGTCTTTGCTGGGCTATTAGTGCGTTGTTTATGCGCTCAAGAGAGTCTGATTTTTCATCCGGAACTGGATTCCTAACCCAAATAACCATGTCAAATCTATCAAGCAAAGGTCCAGATATGCGCGATTGATAGGTCTTTATTGCATAGGGCGTGCATACGCACTTTTTATCAGGGTTTTGATAGTTTCCGCAAGGGCAGGGGTTTGTCGCAGCAAGCAGCGTAAAGCGAGCCGGGAATGTCACTTTACCTTCCGCGCGCGAAATAGTTACTTGACCATCTTCCATAGGCTGGCGAAGTGTTTCCAGCGACCTTCTGCTAAATTCCGCAAGCTCGTCAAGAAACAAAACGCCCCTGTGAGCTAAAGATATCTCACCTGCTTGAGGACCAGAGCCGCCGCCAACTAAAGCAACGTCCGAAGAGCTATGATGCGGCGAGCGAAACGGTCTTTTGTAAATAAGCCCGCCTGAGTTTAGCCCGCACGCGCTATATATTCTTGTTACCTCAAGAGCCTCTTGAGGAAAGAGCGGGGGCAAGAGCTCTCTAATGGCTTTTGCAATGGTGCTCTTTCCACTACCTGGGGGCCCAACCATCAAAAGGTGATGCTGCCCTGCTACGCAGGCTTCAACTGCCAGCCTTGCAATACCGCCGATTTTTATGCTTTCTAAGATTTTATTAGCGTTTGGTAATTGATGCTCTTGCTCTGGTATTGATATAAATTTAGCTTCTTTGCTAAAGAGCTCTTTGACTTGGGATAAATGCTTTATAGGAAAAACCTTCAAAGCGTTAATTCCTGCGCATTCGTTTATGTTTTCAGCAGGGATTACGAACTTTTCGTATCCCTTTTCGTGCATACCAAGAACGCAAGCAAGCAATCCTTTAGAAGACCTTACGCTCCCATCGAGCGATAGCTCGCCAAGAAAAACCACATCTTTAGGCACTTCGAGGTTTTGGGTGATTGAAATTATCCCCACAGCCATTGGCAAATCAAAAACCGTTCCTGACTTTTTAAGCTCTGAGGGGGAGAGGTTAATTGTTATTCTGCGCATTGGCAACTCAAAGCCGCATGACTTTAAAGCAGACCTTACTCTCTCTTTGGCTTCTGCCACTGCCTTATCGCCAAGCCCCACTATGTTAAGCTGCATAAGCCCCGGGGATATGTGAACTTCTACATCCACCTCAAGGCTTTCAACCCCAACAAGCGCAGAGCTCTTTACCTTGCAAAACATTAGCTAATGATTGAGTGCCAAATCATAAGCCCGTCGCGAAAGGATAGAATATCTTCACAGGCTCTTTCTGGATGCGGCATAAGACCAAAGACGTTTCCTTCTTTATTCATAATCCCCGCTATGTTGCCTAAAGAGCCGTTTGGGTTAAACTCCTTGCTTATCTCACCTTCAGGGCCGCAGTATCTTAAAAGCACCAAAGAATTATCCTCAATCTCTTTTAGCGTCTCTTGAGTTGCAAAGTATCTACCCTGCGAGTGCGCTATTGGCATCTTAATTACTTCTTTTTGGCTATAGCGCTTGGTAAACGAAGAGCTATTGTTTTCTACCCTAAGATAAACAGCGTCGCATATAAACTTAGGCGGGTCGTTTTTTAAAAGAGCTCCTGGCAGAAGCTTTAGCTCCGTAAGGATTTGAAAGCCGTTGCATATGCCTACTACTAACTTCCCCCTTTGGGCAAAGTTGTAAATCTCTTGCCCAAGTGCTGTCTTTGCAGCAATCAGCCCCGCCCTTAGGTAATCCCCAAATGAAAACCCGCCGGGAATAATGATGCAATCAAAGTCTAAAAGCTGCGGATTTTTAACATCAATAAACTTAGCATCTTGCCCAAGTAGGTCTTTTAGAACGTAAAGAGTATCATAATCGCAGTTAGAGCCTGGAAAGGAGCAAATTCCAAACTTCATTCTATTGAAAACTCTTCAATCACGGGGTTTATTAAAAACCTCTCTGCAATGAGCTTTGCCTCGTCTGGGTTTTTAAGCTCAAGCTCTACTATCTTGCCTACCTTTAGATTATCAACCTCAACGCCGTTTTGCCTTAGCATCTCCTCAATAGCTCTAGCTTCCGGGTCTAAAAGCCCCTCTCTTGGCATAATGACTATTCTTACTCTCATCTAAGGCACGATTATACACATCAAAAGCCCCGGCAAGACATCAAGGGGCTTTACCTTAATTTCAAGCCCAAGCATCTCAAGCGCGCTAAGGACCAAAAGCCCCCCGCCGACAAAGAGAGCTCTTGCGACTGCCTCCTGGCTTAATTGACCCCCAATCGCAAGCGAGGCGTAAGTTAGCGAAAGCTGGAAAGCAAGCACCAAAATAGCAGAAAAAGCCACGCCCTTCCCAAGCGAAGCAGATAAAAAGATAGAAGACACCCCATCCATTAGCGACTTTAAGACCAAGATAGAGCTATCGCCCTTGGTCCCTTCAAGCATGCAACCTAAAAAGGTCATGGGTCCTACGCTAAATAGCAAAAACGCACTCACAGCCCCCTTTTGTTTTTCAAGATACTCAAAACGCGCCTGACGGCGCAAAAACCACCCCAAAGCCGCCCCCAAGGAAAGACAAACAAACACCTTTAAAAGCTCAGCATCGCCTTCATTAATTAGCTTAGCCCCCAAAAGCAAAGTAAAAACCCCTATACCTCCCTTGACTGACATTAAGAGCTCTTTCGGCAGCCTTTTGGCAATAGTGAGTCCTAAAATTGAGCCAAAAACTATCAAGGAAGCATTCAGGATGCTTCCAAAGCCTACAAACACCGGGGTTCTTGAGCCTGAGAATATATATCGTTAATTACTTTTGCCAAAAACTCTGCCCTGTCTGATGGCGTGAAGCTCGTTTTAACTCTGTTGCTGGCGTTTTTACCTATTCTCTCAATCTCTTGCGGATTTTCAAGGTAAAACGAAAGCTTTTCTTCTATGTCTGCTCTATCAAGCGGTAGGTAGGTTATAACCTCCTCGCCTGGGTTTAAAAATCCAGGCAGCGTCATTCTAAAGTCAATCATTGGCGCACAGCCAAGATAAGCCACCTCAAGCGGCGTAAAGCCAATGCCAGTTGGCACTGCATGCGGAAAGCTAATCATGCAAAGCTGGGTTTTAGAAAGAACCTCAAGT
>JANWVD010000110.1 GCA_025057715.1 Aquificaceae bacterium
TAGCTCTTAAGATTTCCAGCGTTGCTTTGGTGTCTTCAGATTCAAGCCAATTTCGAATCTCGCTCTTGCCACTTGCGCAAGAGGCAAGTATTAATGCCCTGTGGGTTATAGACTTATCCGATGGCAACTCAAGAGTTCCAATTGCCGGCTTTTTTGCCTTTGATATCTTTAGAGGTTTTGGACTATGCTGCACGCAAAAGCCCCCGCAAGCCAGCTTTTAACAACAAAAGGCTCGAGCCTTACGCCTTTAAAGCCTCTCTCTTTCAAGAGCTCTTCCTCAGAGCTATCTAACCCGCCCTCTGGTCCTACGAATATGCTTAGGTCTTTACCCAGCTCTAACTTGGATATGATTGTTTCTGACCTTAGGCTAAGAAGAATCCCCTCGGTTTGGCGGGGTATGTCCTCAATCTTTATGGGGTTTAGAATTTCCATAGGCTCGCTTCGCTCACATTGCTCCATGCTTGCAATTGCTATCCTTTGCCAGCGCTCTATCCTGTTTTGAATTTGCACTTTTTGGCTTATTCCTCTTTTCACAAAGACCGGAATAAATCTTTTAGCCCCCGCCTGACTTAGAGCATCAATGGCGAGGTCTATAAATCTTAAATCCGCTGTTAGAGCCTGAAATACGGCTATCTCTCTATTGGCTAAGTTCCTCCCGAGGTTTTCAATAGGCTCGAAAAGCCCGCACCTTGAGGTTAGCTTAACCAACCTGCAGTTTAGTATGTTTCCCTCGATTATTACCTTATACTCATTGCCTGGCTCTACTCTCAGAGCTCTTAGGTGTTTTAGTCTCTCGCCCTCTACTTTTATGTATTTTCCCTCCCTTGAGCTTGCGATAATTGCGCTCAAGAGTTGGCGATTGAGTCTTTTAGCTCTTTCGCGGGTTTGAAGCTAATGACCTTCTTTGAGGGTATTACTAACTCCGCGCCAGTTTGGGGATTTCGCCCTTTGCGCTCTGCTCTTTGTCTTACTGTAAATATCCCAAGCCCTGGTATTGCAACGCGCTCCCCGCGCTTTAGCGACTCGGAGATTGAATTTATAGCTTCTCTCAAGGCAGCTTCTGCTTGCCTTTTGTTAATACCAGCGCCCTTTGCAATCGAAGAGACGAGTTCAGCCTTTGTCATCGCTTCCCTCCATCAGGAATTTTCCAAGGTTTATAATATTAAAGCCTAAAACCCGAAAATGCAAGAGTTAAAGCTCGCTACTTACAACGTAAACTCCGTCAGGGCAAGAAAAGAGCTCTTGCTCTCTTGGTTGGAGCGAGAAGCGCCTGATATTCTTTGTTTACAAGAGACCAAGGTTTTGGATGTTGATTTCCCCTTTGAGGAACTAAGGAAGCTCGGTTATGAGTGTTTCACAAACGGTCAAAAGGGTTATAACGGCGTTGCAATATGCACGAAGCTGCTCTCATCTAAGCTAATAACCAAGACTAATTTCAAAACCATAGATGCCCAAAGCAGGTTTATTGCTATTAATATCAGCGACATCTGGGTTTTGAATTGCTACTTCCCGCACGGTGATGTAAGAGGTAGCGATAAATTTAACTTCAAGCTGAGCTTTTACGAGGAGTTTATGCAGTTTCTTGAGGAGAATTTTAGTCCGGATTTAAACCTTTTGTTAGTTGGTGACATGAATGTAGCTCTTGAGGACATAGATGTTTATGACCCTTCGCTGTTTGTTGACGCAGTTTGCACGATGCCAGAAGAGCGAGGAGCTCTTAAGAAAATCATAGATTGGGGTCTTGTGGATACCTTCAGGACTCTAAACTCTTCAGAGCCCGGCTATACTTGGTGGGAATATGGCGCTGCTATTTGGAAAAACGAGGGCTTAAGGATTGATTACATTCTTGCAACAGATAGCATATTTAAAAACTTTACTAAGGTCTGGGTAGATTTATGGCCAAGGAGGAGGCGCTCTCCAAAGCCTTCTGACCATGCACCTGTAATCGCTAAATTTACGCTATGAGTGGGGGTGTTTTGTTTGCAATTTTAACGAGCATTCTATGGGGCATCTCGCCAATCATCTTCAAGTTTGGTTTAAAGGGTCAAATAAGCGTAGTTCTTGCGCTTCTTATTCATAATCTTAGCGCTGCTATTTTAGCGCTTGGGTTTTTAGTAACTAGCGGCAGACCATCTCCCTTACCGCTTAGTCAGCTACTTACAATAGCAAGCGGTGGCATTGTTGCCGGATTTTTAGGTCTTTACTTTTACTTTAAGTCAGTCTCAAGCACGCCAATTAGCGTAGTTGCGCCAATAGTTGCAGCCTCCCCCTTTTGGTCTGCCCTTTTAGCTATCGTTATATTTAACGAAAGCATCGGCTTTAAAAAGCTCGTAGGCATCATCTTTGTCATGCTTGGGATTATCCTACTTAGTTTAGAAAGATGATATTCCCGCTCTTTGCGGGTTTTAGCCTCTCGCTTCCTTTTTTACATAACGGTCTTTGGTTTTTTCTCTTTGTTGGGTTATATCTTCTTTCAAAGATAAAGAGCTCTATTGGTTTTTTGTTAGCCGGTTTTTGGTTCTTTTTATTTAGCCTAAGTTGCTCTTACTTACCGGCTGTGAAGTATGGCGGGATAAGCCCCTTGGTTTTTACTTTGCTCTTTGTTTTGCTTTGCTTAATTTTAGCGCTGTATCAATTCGGGCTTGCAAGGATTTTTGGTCCAAGTTTCGCAATCTTGGTATTGCCGCTTTCAGAGTTCTTTAGGTCCTACTTCCCTTACGGCGGCTTTCCTTGGCTTATTTTTGGCAAGGTTATCGCTAACATCCCAATTTTAAAGCACAGCCTTCTTTATGCTGGCGTTTATGTTCAGAGCTTTTTCATCGTATCTTTGGTTTATCTTCTTACAAAGAAAAGATTCAAAAGCGCTTTTGTTTTGGTTTCTTTCATGTTTTGTTTGTCTTTTCTTGCATTATTTGAAAAGCTAAAGCACATTGAAAATTCAAAAACCATAAAGGTCGCAATAATTCAGCCTGCGGTTTTCCAACCCTTGCGCATAGACATGGAGGCTTATACGAAAGAGAGCTTTAAAACCATTGAGCTAATAGAAAGCGCCGTAGAAACTGATGCAGATATCGTTTTTCTGCCCGAATCTGCCCTTTCTGCATATTTTTCAAACGAAGAGGATTGGCAAATCCAATCGCTTTACCAGCTGAGTGTTAAAAAGCCCATAATCTTAGGTCTTATAGACATCAAAGCCGGGAAAAGACCATATAATTCCGCCTATCTTTTTTACAAAGGGAGGGTTTTAGACTCTTACGACAAGATTATGCTAATGCCCATTGGTGAGTTTTTGCCACCGCCCTTTGATTTTCTCAAAGAGACCTTTTCTATAATAGGCGGTCTTGACTATTATCGCGGTCAAAGCGTCAAACCCTTATCGCTTAACGGTCTTAAAATC
>JANWVD010000111.1 GCA_025057715.1 Aquificaceae bacterium
CTTTAAGTTTGAAGACCTCAAACCTAAAATGTCCCTCCTCTTCCCCAACAATCCTCGCTCTATAATCACAATTATTGTTTAAACCGTATCCAATCACCCTTTTAGATAGTCTCTTGGCAATATCTTTACAATTCTCGTCGTCTAAGTTAACGACGCAAAAGCCGTAAAATGGGACTTGCGAGGCAAAGCTAAAAAATGCCTCCTTTAGGGCATTAAAACTTCCGTAAAACTCTACGTGTTCCGAGTCTATGTTTGTAATGACCGCAACCGTGGGTAATAGCTTTAGAAAAGAGCCGTCGCTCTCATCCGCTTCACCTATAATTAGCTTATCTTTACCAAACTTTGCGTTTGAGCCAAGGCTTTTTAACACCCCGCCTATGATGACAGTTGGGTCAAACCCTGCGCTTTGAAAAACGTGAGCTATCATCGAGGTAGTCGTAGTTTTACCGTGCGAGCCACTTATTGCCACACTTTCGCCTATTCTAAAGAGTTCTGCGAGCATCTCGCCTCTTCCTATGACCGGAAGACCAAGCTCTTTTGCATGCAAAAGTTCTGGGTTTTTATCGTTAATTGCGGAAGAATAGACAACGACCTGAGCTCCGTTAATATTTTCAGGGCTATGACCTTCATAGATATTTGCACCAAGAGAGACGAGCTCATCCGTAATCTTAGAAGATTTGAGGTCAGAACCGCTTACCTTATAGCCCATTTGCAAAAGCACCCTGGCAATTGCGCTCATGCCAATTCCGCCAATACCAACAAGATGAAAGCTCTGAATTTTTTGACGAAACATAAATGGATTATAAAATCTCTTAAGCAGTGCCTGTAGCTCAGATGGATAGAGCGTGGGTCTCCGAAGCCCAAGGTCGGGGGTTCAAGTCCCCCCGGGCACGGAAAGGCTATGAAAGGCTTGAAGCTAATAATTAAGCTCTTGCTAATCGGGATTTATCCCGTTTTTATTGTTTTCTTATCTGCAAGAATAGCCTATACAGAGCCTTTAGTGAGATTAACTTACTCAACGATTCGCATAAAAGAAGACCCACTTCCGAAAGAAGACAGACTAAATTTAGCCATTCTTGGTCTTAGAGCAGTGACGACGAGCAAGGGCATGGAGGAATTCGAAAACGCTGGCGTCTTCAATCAAAAAGAAATCAATCACATGAAAGATGTAAAAAATCTTTTAACAATCGTCTTTTCAAGCCTTTATTTTATGATATTTCTCTACTTGCTTAGTGCATTCTTTTTAGGCTTCAAAGAGTTGAAAAAAATAATGTTATCGGGCGCTATTTTCACATTTATTTTGATAGCGCTCACTCTTTTATTCGCTATAATATCTTATGAGACCTTGTTTGTTGGATTTCATGAGCTTTTCTTTAAAGAAGATTCCTGGAGATTTAGAGACGAAGATATGCTACTGAGAATCTACCCAATGGAATTTTGGTTTAAATCAACAGTCTATGCAGGAACAATAGGAATTTTTCTATGCATAATCAGCTTTTTGCTTGGGTATTTTTCTAAAGCCAAAACGTCTTAAGAGCTTGAAAATTTGCCAATTATATCCAAAAGCTCTCTCGCAGAGCTCTCGGGGGTTTTCAAAAGCGACCTATCTTCGTTTGGGTATGCAGCCGCCCTCATATCTGTTGCTACGGCACCTGGGTTAAAAGATAGCACCCTAATACCCCTTTGACTAAGCTCTGCCTCAAGAAGGTTGGTAAATGCCTCTATGGCGAATTTTGAGATAGAATAAGCTCCCCAGCGAGGTGCAACTCTTCTTCCGACGCCGGACGAGACATTCACGATAACTGAACCTTTATACATATACTTGATAGCAAAGCGCGCGACGTAAAAACTGCCGTTCAGATTAATGTCAATAACCTCTCGCCAAACCTCCGGGGTATAATCCTCAATAAAGGACATCTCGCCAAGGATGGCAGCATTATTTACAAGCAGGTCAAAACCACCTAAATACTCGGCACAGGAATCAACAAACTGCCTTACTTGCTCTATATCCGACACATCACAGCGCTTAAATAAAAGCCCTTCTCTTTCCAAAACCGCGCTTCGCGCGCAGGCGCAAACTAAGTGCCCCTCACTTAACAAAAGCTCAACGAGAGCTCTGCCTATACCTTTACTTGCGCCAGTAATAACAGCCTTCACAATGTTTGATTTTAACTGCACAACCTTTGCATAAATTTATAATTAACTGCCTAAGGAGGTTTGTATGATTCTCAGCCTTGATGTAAGGGCACAACTTAAAGACATATTTGAAAAGGAGTTAAAACAAGAGGTAAAGCTAAAGCTCTTTTCACAAGCAATTGGGTGTGAAACCTGTTCCCCCACAGAGAGCATCCTTAAAGAGCTCTTGCAAATAGCTGGCGACAAGATATCTTTGGAGGTTTATTCCCCGCTAATTGACAAGGATGTGGCAAAATCCTATGGCATTGAAAGAGTGCCGACAATTATCATAGAAGGTCAAAAAGACTACGGCATTCGCTACATTGGCTTGCCGGCTGGTCTTGAGTTTTCAACCTTAGTTCAAGGTATAGTGCTGGCTTCAAAACAAAGCCCGCAGCTCTCAGAAAAAACGCTCGAAATTGTAAGTCAGATAGATTTGCCCATTGAAATCATGGTTTTCGTTACAACAAGCTGCGGATATTGCCCCATGGCAGCAATAATGGCGATGAACTTTGCTCTTGCAAGCGATTACATATCCGCAATAATAGTGGACGCAAGTGAAAACAGAGACCTTGCGTCAAGGTATTACGTCTCTGGGGTGCCAAAGATTGTCCTAAACAAAGGCGTGGCTGAGTTTGTCGGTGCACAGCCGGAAAATTCATTCCTTGGCTACATAGTTGCGACATACAATAAACTCAAAAATGGACAGACTTGATTACTTTTTAAGTCTTCTTGAAAAGAGCCCGGACAATCCTATGCTGCATTATTCGCTTGCAAAAGAATACGAACGCATGGGAAACTGCCAAAAGGTCATAGAACACATAAGAAGATACCTCGAGCTAAAAGAAGACGAGGGGGCAATCTATAGAAGTCTTGCGCGCTGCCTTGAGGAAATTGGCGATATAGAAGGCGCTAAAAATGCGCTGAAAGAGGGTATTGAAAAGGCATTAAAATACAACCATCCCTCTATGGCGGAGGAATTTAGGGCTTGGCTTTTAGAATTTGGCTAAGTCTTCTTTTCGTAGCCTCTTCAAGTTCGAGCGAATTAAAGGCTTGCTATAGGGCTTTTCTTGGGTTTCTACCAGTAGCAGAGACTTGCATATCTTACAAGCTAAAGGGAGCTCTTTTGCACGTAGAAAGCGTCGTGAAAACGGTCAATGTCGGTAAAATTGCAAAAAGAGTGAATAACAAAGGGAGTTCAAGCATCTT
>JANWVD010000112.1 GCA_025057715.1 Aquificaceae bacterium
TCTGAATATGTATTTTACTATCTCGAAAAGCTTTTAGAAGCTGGCATTGAAATAGTTTTCGTCAGCAATAGCAAGCTGTCAAAGAGCGATATTGAAAGGCTGCTCAAAATCGTCAGGATTGTAATAGTAAGAAAGGGCAGAGGTAGAGACTTTGGTTCTTACTTTGTAGGATGGGAAATTGCCAAAAGAAAGCTTGAAATTGAAAATTTCAAAGGAGTTTTGTTTTGTAATGATAGCGTTTTTGGTCCCATTGAATATCCAAATGCAAAAGGCTTTAAAGAACAGATAAAAACACTTTTTGAAAAACCCTTTGGCGGCATAACCGACTCTTGGGAAAGCGCTTACCACCTACAAAGCTACTTTATTACTTTCAGTATTGATATAGTAAACGCTGGGTTGCTTGACAGGTTTTTTAAATCTTATGTGTTTTTCAGCGCAAAAAGAAGAGTCATAGAGCGATATGAAATAGGGCTGTCTCAGTTTCTAATAAGAGAGGGTATAAAGCCTTTTGCTTCTTGCGCTTACTTTGATGTTATAGCAAAGAAAAAAGCTCAGCAAAGACTCACTCAAAAACAGCTATATTTAAATCCCACACACTTTTTCTGGGATATTCTAATCGAAGATATGCAGTGTCCGTTTCTTAAAATAGAGCTCATAAGAGATAACCCGTCTAAAATTCAAAACCTTAGCAAGTTTTATAAAGTGATTTCGGAAAAGACAAATTATCCACCCGAACTCATTACCTCACACCTCATGCTAAGACGTAAAACAAAGCACATCAGATGAGTCTATCAAGAAGTTTCGACCTTGTTTTCACGCTAACGCTCAAAGAAATAAAGGTCAAATACCGCTCTAGTGCGCTCGGTTATCTTTGGTCGCTCCTCTATCCTCTTTCTCTCGCGCTGCTTTTCTTTTTTGCCTTAAGAGTTGTGCTGAAAGTGCAAGTAGAGGATTTTGTAGTTTTTTTACTCTCCGGGTTGTTTGCATGGCAGTGGTTTGCTAACTCCCTAAGTGCATCTACTGTCAGCATAATATCAAACGCTTCTTTGGTAAAAATGGTTAAATTTCCTTACTTTGTGCTTCCACTTAGCAATGTTTTAAATGATTGCTTCCACTTTATAGCATCTCTTCCCGTTCTTTTTGCTCTCGCTATCTTTCATTCGAAAAGCCCGTCAATTCAATGGATGGCAGGTTCTATATTAATATTTTTACAGCTTATGACGACGCTCGGCATAAGCTTAGTTTTAGCAAGTTTAAATCCGTTCTTCCGAGACCTTGAAAGACTCACTCAAATCGGACTTAACATAGCGTTCTATGCAACGCCTATAATATACCCTTTCGAAATGATTCCAGAAAAGCTAAAGTTCATCTTTTACTTCAATCCCATGCTTCCAGTTATTGAAGCTTGGCATAGGTTAATTCTGAAATCAGAAATTGAGCTTTGGTTAATCGGGCTCTCACTCATTCATTCTATTTTTTGGCTATCGGTTGGCTTTCTTATATTTTCAAGGTTTTCAAAAAGGTTTGCAGAGGTTTTATGAGAGAAATTGTAATCAAATTTTCAAACGTTGATAAGAGCTTTCCCTCCTACAAGCACCCTGGTATTAAAACTATGCTTTTAAGACCTAAAACCCTCGGGACACCAAGAAAGAGATTTATAGCCCTAAAGGATATTAGCTTTGAAATATACAAAGGTGAAATGTTTGGTATTGTGGGTAAAAACGGAGCCGGCAAAAGCACGATTCTTGGGCTAATTGCAGGGGTTTTAGTTCCCGACAGAGGAAAGATTGAGGTAAAGGGGAAGGTCGTCCCTCTTTTAGAGCTCGGGGCTGGCTTTCATCCGGAGCTTAACTCAATTGAAAATATTATGCTAAACGGGGTTTTGCTCGGCGCTAGCAGAAAAATGATGAAGGCTATAACTCAGGAAATTCTGGACTTTGCCGGTTTAAATGAGTTCTCAAATCAGCCAATTCGCACGTTTTCTACTGGAATGGTTGCAAGACTTGGGTTTTCAATAGCAGTTCACATACAGCCGGAGATTTTATTAGTTGACGAGATTTTAGCCGTCGGGGACGCAGAGTTTCAAAGGCGCTGTCTTGAGAAAATAGACCAGCTAAGAAAAGCTAATACTACAATACTTCTCGTTTCGCACGATACTAACCAAATTGAGAAATTTTGCGACAGAGCTCTTTTGTTAGAGGATAAGTCCATAAAGCTAATAGGAAATGCAAGCGAGGTTATAAAAGCATATGCAAGTTAGCTTGCTCTTATCCACTTACAACGGCGAAAAATATCTCAGAGAACTCCTTAGTTCTCTTGAAAGGCAGAGCTACAGAAATTGGTTGCTCTATGTAAGAGACGATGGCTCGAACGATTCAACAATCAAAATACTCGAGGAGTTTGAAAAATCTCATCGCGGGCGAATTTTCCTGCTATTAGACGGCGAAAGACTTGGACCATGCGTCAGCTTTTTGAGGCTACTTGCGAAAGCAGAAGGCGATTACTTTCTTTTCGTTGACCAAGATGACGTATGGTTAGAAGACAAAATTAAAGATAAACTAAATGCAGCGATAGCTTTTGAGAAGACATTTGGACATAACTTTCCAATTCTTGTCCACACTGACCTATTTGTGAGCGATGAAAGATTAAGAATTATCGCAAGCTCTTTTTGGGCTTATCAAAATATAAACCCTTGGCACAAAAGCCTAAAAAACCTTCTTATCTTAAACACGGTCACTGGATGTGCTACGCTTATTAACAAGCCTTTTAAGGAGCTCATTACAGAACTCCCAACGAAAGCAATAATGCACGATTGGTGGTTAGCCCTTATCGCAAGCGCTTTTGGGCACATAGAACCCATTCCGAAACAGACCATACTTTATAGACAACATCAAAATCAAAACACCGGAGCAAAACGCTACGGATTTTTATACTATGCACGAAAGCTGAAAGGGGGTTTTAAATTAAAAAAAGCGCTAAGAGATAGAATGGCTCAGGCAGACGAGTTTCTAAAACTATATAGTAAAAAACTCAGCACGGAGAAAATAACGGAAGTGAAGGGATTCTTAGAGCTTTGCAAAGAAAAAAAATTTTTAAAAGGGTGGAAGGCTTTAAAGAATGGCTATCATAGCCATGGGCTTTATAGAAACATAGGACTTATTTGGACATTGGAGATATTTTGCGGTGATTAATGTATCAATTGTGCTATATAGGAGCGAGCCGACTACTCTGGAAAAGGCTATTTTTAGCGTAGTGAAGTCTAACTTAGTAAATAAAATTTTCTTAGTGGATAACTCGCCTGAAGATTGTTTAAAGCAATTTG
>JANWVD010000113.1 GCA_025057715.1 Aquificaceae bacterium
AATGGTTGAAGAAAGAGGTCTAAGACCAGAAAACATCTACGGCTTTTCCAAGCTATGCATGGATAGATTAGCCCTAAAGGCTATCAAGGAGGGACTAAGCGTAGCTGGGCTTAGGTATTTTAACGTCTACGGCCTTGGCGAAGAATTTAAAGGAAGGTCCGCAAGCATGGTATTTCAGCTCTACAAACAAATTAAAGAAGGCAAAAGACCCAGGCTTTTCAAGTTTGGCGAGCAAGGGCGGGATTTTATCTACATAAAAGATGTCGTTAACGCAACGAGTCTCGCTCTAAAATCCAAAAAGAGCGGAATTTTCAATGTAGGAAGCGGCGAATCTAATAGCTTTAATGAGCTAATAAACATCATCTTTGAAAGGATGGGCAAGAAAGTAGAGATTGAATACATAGACTGTCCTTACGAGTTTTATCAAAAGCATACGCTTGCTGATATCACAAAAACCAAACAAGAGCTTGGGTTTTATCCGCTCTTTAGCTTAGAAAGTGGGGTAAGAGACTACATCAGAGCTCTTGAAGGCAATCCCTGATTGGAAGCCAAACGGGCTTTATAAGCCCCCTTGAGACGAGGTCGTTGGTTAAAGCCTCAAGGTGCTTTGGGATGTCTATACCATCGACCTTAGCACCTAAGAGCTCTTCAAGAGAGGTGTTTTCAAGCTCGGTGTTTGATAAATTCCTGCTTATGCTATAGGTTTTTGCTTCAAGATTCGGAAAAACATCGCGTATTTTTGCAACCACATCTATGGAAAATACTACAACCCTGTTTGCGCTTGCGAGCTTTCGAGATAAAGCCTCGAGATTATCGTGTTTGAAAAGCTCTGTTTGACCTTCAAAGTAGGTTGCGGCAAATAAGGTGCCGTTTTCTTCCCAAATGTGTAAAAATAGGATTCTATCAGGGAGTTCTTCCCAGCCTTTTTCTAAAGCAAGGGTTAGAAAAGCCCCGATGGCGTTTTCTTTGCTGCCAAAAATGGGCGATAGAGTCTCAAAAGAATCATCTTCGGCTTTAGCAATTAGTAGCCAGCAATCGCCTTGAAGATTTTGCAAGCTAAATTCAAAGCTGAGCTCTGACCAAGACTCGAAAGGCTCGAAAATCTCCGGGTTTGACTCTTTTAAAGACTCAAGCGTCGGGCTTTCGGTTCTAATAGCAATTTGAATCTTCATAAACACAATTATAAGGGGGGGTCAACGGGGGGCACTCCCCCCGTTGCTTTATAATATAAAAAATGATAGCGGAGCTTGCCCAAAGGGCGCAAGAGCTTGGTGGGGTAAAACTCTATAAGCGAAACATTGAGAGGGTCCTATCTGGGCTTTTAGTAAGCGATGATTTTTGGACGATAGTGGATATCTCGGACCTTCCCGTGCCGGGGGCTTCTGCCATAGTGAAGGTCCTAATCGAGGAAGGGCTTGCCTTTGTAGATAGCTCTGATGGGATAAGGCTCACCCAAAAGGGTCTTGACCTTGTCAAAGAGCTCGGGATTGAGCCGCACTTTGACTATACCTGTCAAGCCTGCGAGGGTCGAGGGATTCCCTTTTATGCAAAGCCCGAGTTTTACAGGGAGTTTTTGCAACTTACCAAAGAGCGCCCAAAAGCCATAAGGGACTACGACCAAGGTTCAGTAACCCCCGAGACCACAATTTCGAGGGTTTTGTTTATGGACGCAAGGGGGGATGTAAGGAATAAAAACATAATAGTTTTGGGCGCCGAGGATGACCTAACCGGGCTTGCCATTGCGCTCTTTAGAAAGGCGAGGAGCGTTTTGGTCATAGACATAGACAAAAGGCTAATAGACTTTGACAACGAGATTTTTAGGTCTTTAGGGATAGAGAACGCAAGGGCGATGGTCTGGGATTTGAGAAACCCATTGCCCAAAGAGATTTTGGGCTCTTACGATGTTTTTGTTTCAGACCCGCCTGAAACATTGCCTGCATTTAGGGCATTTATTGGGCGCGGGATTGCAACGCTTAGACAAGATGGCGGGGTTGGGTATTTTGGTTTAACTTTAAGAGATTCATCCGTCTTTCGCTGGAGGGACTTTCAGGTATCTCTAACAACGGAGTTTGGCGTTGCTATTACGGATATTGTGCAGGATTTTAACATCTATGAAACCTGGGACTATCACAAAGAGACCAAGGCGTGGGAGTTAGCACCTGTGAAGAGAGACCCGCAAAGCACTTGGTATCGCTCTGCTTGGTATAGGGTAGAGGCTCTGCCCGGATTTAAACGCTGGAACGAGCCCATAGGGGACGATGTTTTTTACCTTGACGAAGAGGGCTCTACTACTTAATAATCAAAGATAGTGAAAGTCCTTAGGTTTCCCCACCCTATTTTGCAAAAGCCAACGAGCTTAGTTAGCGACATTGATTCTCAAGTCAATAACCTCGTAGAGCTTATGTGGCAAGTCATGAAAGAAAAGGACGGCGTTGGACTTGCCGCAAATCAGATTGGCGTTGATAAAAGGGTGATGGTCATTGACACAAGCCTAAGAGAGGATTCCCCCGTCGTTAAGCTGGCTCTTATAAATCCCATCCTGGTTTGTGGCGAGGGAAGCCTTAGCTTTAAAGAAGGGTGTCTTTCCTTTCCCGGTCTTAGCTTGGAGGTTGAGAGATTTAGCAAGGTGTATGTAAAGGGACTTGACCTAAGCGGCAAGGAGGTTGAGATAACCTTGGATGGCTTTCCGGCAATCGTTTTTCAGCACGAGCTTGACCATCTTCTTGGGAAGACCTTTCTTGATAGGGTAAGCCCAATAAAGCGTAGGATGGCCTTAGAGCGCTATAAAAAGCTCGAAAATAGATGAAGGTATCTTTGCTTAAATTTTACCCCTTTGAGATTAGCGAGCAAGGGACTAGATTGGTAGGATACGCAGAGGTAGAGATTGAAAAGATGTTTATAATAAGGGGAATAAGGCTTTTTCGCTCTCGCTTTGGGGGGCTTTTTATTAAAATGCCGACGCTTTCGCCTACATCTAATTTAGAAGCCATAGAGCTAAAGGATAAAGAGCTTTTGCAAGCAGTAAGAAGTGCTATCGTAGATTATTACAAACAAGAGATTATGAGCTATGAATGAAGTAGACCCGCTGAGGTCTCAGTTTGAAAACGCAAAGCGTCAATTTAGGGCTTTTGCATCCAAAAAACCAGAAGTTTCGAGCTTAATCTTTGAAAAGGAAACGCCGTTTTTGATAATAGACCTTGATGGAATAAAAGAAAGGTTTGATAAAGTCAGCGAGAGCTTTAAAGGTTTTGAAATCTTTTACGCAGTCAAGGCAAACGACGAGCAAAAGGTCATAAAAACCCTTGCAAAAGCCGGCGCT
>JANWVD010000114.1 GCA_025057715.1 Aquificaceae bacterium
TACTTAAACATTCTTACGATTGTTTTAAATACTTTAACAAGTATGGCTGGTTCAAAGATAGCTACAGAGATAACATAAATTCAAGGGTACTGAAAAAGGTTTGTTAGGTTATTTGGTTTTGGGATTTTATGTATCTCTGATTCTTTGTGCTCTCGTGATTTATCTATCCTATAGAGGAATTCTAAAGACTGCAGTCCATGTTGGTCCTCAGCAGTTTCATAAAGACTACGTTCCGAGACTTGGGGGGGTTGGAATCTTTTTCTCGCTTTGGGCTTTTGTTTTACTCGCGCTTGCAAGAGATGAGGTTTATTTGACCAATTTATTATGGCTATCGGTATTTGCAAGTTTGGTCTTTTTAACAGGATTTATAGAGGATGTTCGCTCTAACCTATCTGCAAAGCTCAGGCTATTTCTTACCACCCTTTTTTCGCTTGGGTTTTGTCTAACGCTTGAGGTTAGTCTTTTTTGGGTTTTATTTTATACTTCTTTTCTTACCATAATTATCCACGGTTTTAATTTGATAGATGGTTTTAATGGTTTAGCAAGCGTTGTTTGCGCTGTTTCTTTGCTTGGAATTGGTTTCGTGGCATTTGAAGTTGGTAATATTTTCGTTGCAACGCTTTCTCTTGGCATCGCAGGCGCCATACTTGGTTTTTTCGTATTTAATTATCCCGCGGGGTTTATCTTCCTCGGGGACGGCGGGGCTTATTTGATTGGATTTTTAAGCGCCTCTCTTGGGATAAGCTTGATATCCAAAAATCAAGAAGTTTCACCAATGTTTTTAATCTTGATGCAAGCCTACCCTTTGATAGAGGTTGGGTTCTCCTTTTACAGAAGGGCTTTTTTGAGGAAAAAATCACCCTTTCTGCCTGATGCGCTTCATTTGCATTCGCTAATTTACAAAATGCTTATAAAGTCTCTTATAAAAAACCCGAGAGCTGAGCAAATTAGAAATCCGGCTACGTCGCCGTTTTTGTGGGTCATGAACTCATTTGGCGTCTTACCTGCGATTATGTTTTGGGATGATACACCTATCCTTGTTTTGTTTTTGATAGCTTTTATACTAATTTACGTATTTGCTTACTTTAAAATGCTCATGAGAAAAGCTCCTGAATGGTCTCGCCGAAGGCGAGTTTCATGATAATTTCTATCTCCTTAGTAAAAAGAGAGAGTTCTTTAAGAGAGGTGAGCAGAGATTTAAGTTCAGATATTAGTTTTTTCTCTAAGATACTACCAAGATTTAGGTATAAGCCGTCCTTGTCGCGAAGGTCATCAAGCATCTGAAAGCAAATACCAAAGCGCTTTCCGAGAGCTTCAAGCGCGCTTAGGTCTTCTAAATTGGCACAAAGCCCGCCTAACATGAAGCAAAGAGAAAAGAGTTCTGCGGTTTTTAGTAAGTTTATATACTCCCTGTCTGTGTGGTGATATAGTTCTAAGGCTTGTCCCAAAACCATGCCGGAAGGTCCGCTTTTAACGGCGGTTAGATGTATAGCTCTTAGCAAAGCCCTTTCGTCCAAAGACTTATAGAGCTCCCTTTTCGACAAAACCTCAAAAGCGAGAGTTAAAAGACCGTCGCCTGCAAGAATCGCAATATCATCGCCAAAGCGAATATGGAATGCAGGCAGATTTCGTCTGAAAGTGGCATTATCAAGGTTAGGTAAATCATCGTGGATTAGAGAATAGGCATGGATTAGCTCAATGGCGCATCCGAGGGTGATAGCATCGTCAAGATTTCCAGAAAGTGCATCGCAAGTTGCTACTAAGCTAAGCGGTCTTAACCTCTTTCCCTCTTGAAGAGGGTAATAAGAAAGAGCTTCTCTTAGTCTTTCGTCTTTGACAAGAAGCAAGAGTTCTCTTAGGCGGGAATTTATCGATTTTCGCCAAAGGTTTAACTTCTCAAAAGCATCCATTTAAAAACTCTAACTTAAAAGTTTCGCCTTAAACTCTCTTGCTCGAACCATTGTAATTTGAGAGCTCCACTCCTTGACGCATAGGAAATCTCGTCGCCCACTTTGACGCTATTGAAAAACTCAGGTGGGACATCAATGTAACCGCAAAAAAGGGGGTGTTTGCTGGCGAGCTTGATTTTATAACCATTCTCGGTTAGAACTTTCTTAACTACGGCGTCGGTTTTATACTCAGGCGAGGAGGTGTCAAAGTAGCCGTTGATGAAAGGTATGAGTGAAAAGGGTAAGTAGATGGCAATAATGTAAACTACGTAGAGCTTAAAGATTGATGAGAGTATGTTAGATAAATTGGCAAATTGCCCAAAAACAAAAAACAGATATAGAGCAAGTGCTAAAAAGACCCAGAAAGCGCCATAAACATAAGATTCTATAGGGCAGACATACGGGTATTTTTTACTAGGCAAAAATAAGATGCTGAAAATAAAAAGTAATGGCACAAAGACATTCGGGGCATAAAAACCGAGTAAGCTCCTATATCTATGGGTTTTAACTTGGTCGCTAATTGACAGATTGAGCGAATTGATTTTATCAGCTATTCTGAGCATACTTTTTACATCCTCTTCCGATGGGCTTTCTCTTTTTTGCAGGAAGAATACAACGCTTAGAAGACCGTCTCTAAATTCAATGGAATATAGCTTGCTTTGGTTAAAACACGATTTTATAGTACTTATAAACTCTTGGTTAGATGTGATTTTGTTAAACGACTTAGCATCATCGTATTCAACCTTTGCAAAACCGACTGATTTAGGATAAAGAACGGAGTTTAGAAAGTCTTTTTTGCGAAATATCAGAAAACTCTTAATGCTACTTGGGACCGTTAGGACGAGGCGATTTTGATACTCGTTAATGGCATAGTCTAACTTAGCTTTTACTCCGCCACGTTGGATATAACCTGAAGACCAAAAAATGTGGTTTTTTACATCCTTAGCACCGAGGGAAAGGAGGGCTTTTTGAGTTCTTTTATTAATCAGAAATATTAGGTAAAGCATAAGGATTGACCCCGTGAGTGTTAACCCTAAAATTGAAAGCCCCTGCCCGGGCATATCCGAATTATATTGGAGACGAGGGGAGTTGAACCCCCGACCTCCTGCTTGCGATGCAGGCGCTCTCCCACTGAGCTACGTCCCCGCAAGTTTTGGAAAATTATATCACTTCAAGCTCTATGGGTCTGTGCCTTCTTAGCTCCCTCAAAAGCTCCTTCACAAACTTCCCGTCCACTTTAATAAGAAGCTCAAAAATTTCTCCAAGCCTTCTTCTTTTGACCTCCACAGGCAGGTCCTT
>JANWVD010000115.1 GCA_025057715.1 Aquificaceae bacterium
TTGACAAAACCGTCGAAGGTCTTATAAAAATGATTGAACCAATGCTCATAGTCTTCATAGGCGGCTCAGTTGGCGTGATATTGATAGCACTTTATTTGCCCATCTTCAAGATGGGAGACTTGATGAACACCGGTTAAAATATTGCGCGCGATAGCGCGCGTTTGGAGGTTTTTCAATGCAAAAAAGAGGCGCGGATTTAGTTATAGATGTCTTAAAAGCAGAGGGCGTAGAGGTCGTCTTTGGTCACCCCGGCGGTGCCATTATGGAGGTCTACGACGCTCTCTATCTTGATGGAAGTATCAAGCACGTGCTTGCCCGCCACGAGCAGGGTGCAGGTCATATGGCAGAAGGCTATGCAAAGGTCAGTGGCAAGGTCGGGGTTGCCATGTCAACTTCGGGTCCCGGGGCTACAAACTTAGTTACCGCCATCGCAGATGCTTATATGGACTCTGTCCCAGTGGTTTTCATAACTGGTCAGGTCCCAACGCACCTTATTGGCAATGACGCCTTTCAAGAGGTTGACATCGTTGGCATAACCCGCCCAATTACAAAGCATAGCATCCTCGTAAAAAGGGGCGAAGATTTAGCCCTTGCTCTCCGCCAAGCTTTTTATATTGCAAAAACTGGAAGACCGGGTCCAGTCCTTGTGGACATTCCCAAAGATATTACCCAAAAGCCAGCCCCGGCTTATGTCCCCTCTGAAAAGGAGGTTTTAGATTCTATACCCGGCTATAGCCCTCATGTAGAGCCAAATGCCCAACAAATCAGAAAAGCCCTTAGCCTATTACTTGAAGCCAAAAGACCGGTTTTGTATATAGGCGGCGGCGCAGTCTCTTCTGAAGCTCAAGAGGAGCTCGTTAAATTAGCAGAAAAGCTAAACATCCCAGCCACAACCACAAACATGGGCAAAGGCGCATTCCCCGAAGAGCATCACCTATCTCTTCACATGCTTGGTATGCATGGCACATACTATGCCAACATGGCAGTCTATAATTGCGACCTTCTTATAGCCGTTGGAGCCCGCTTTGACGATAGAGTCACTGGCAAGGTCGAGGAGTTTGCCCCCAACGCAAAGATTATCCACATTGACATAGACCCAGCTTCCATATCAAAAAACATCATTGTAGATGTCCCAATTGTCGGCGATGTAAAGGTAGTTTTAAGAAGACTTCTTTCCGAGCTTGAAAAGACCAACCTTGAACTCCCGCCAGAGCGCCGTCAATGGGTTGAAAACATCCTTGATTTAAAGCGACGCTATCCGCTTAGATACGAACGCTCAAGCACGCTTATCAAGCCCCAGTTTGTGATAGAGCGAATCCATACCTTAACAAAAGGCAAAGCCTACATAAGCGCAGGTGTTGGTCAGCATCAGATGTGGGCTGCGATGTTTTATAAGTATTCCTTTCCAAGGCAGTTTATAAACTCCGGCGGCCTTGGCACAATGGGCTTTGGTCTTCCTGCTGCAATAGGTGCAAAGGTCGCAAAGCCAGACCACGAGGTTTTCGTAATAGACGGCGACGGCTCTTTCATGATGACCATGCAAGAACTCATAACCGCAGTCCAATATCGCATCGCAGTGAAGGTTGCTATCATAAATAACGCCTATCTTGGCATGGTCCGCCAGTGGCAAGAGCTCTTTTATCAAAAGCGCTACTCAGAGGTTGATTTAAGCCTTCAGCCCGATTTTGTAAAGCTCGCCGAATCTTGCGGTGCAGTTGGTCTTAGAGCAAAAACCCCTAACGAGGTTGACGAAGTAATCTCCAAAGCGCTCGAGATAAACGATAGACCAGTAGTCATGGACTTTCACGTAGATAGAGAAGAAAATGTCTTGCCTATGGTCCCAGCAGGCAAATCCTACAGGGATATGATTCTCGAAGATGGTAGAAAGGGTGTAGAAGCCGAAACTATGTATTTAGTCGGCTAAAAAGCTCTTTTAAAGTCTGCGTAAAAAGAGATTATCTGCTCGTGTTTAAGTAGTAAGAGCCTGCGCGGGGGTTCCCCCCGGCTTTCCCTTTTATAAACTTCTCCTCTTATAGGGCAGGCTTTGATAATAAATTTTTACAAAACTATAAAAAACATCTTAAATACTTCAAGTGAAGTATCACCGCACTCACAGTTAAAACCCCATTAGTTATTTTTGCAAAAAACTAATTAAGTAATCCTTGTAGTCATTTTAGTTTCTGCTATATTTTACTTTTACCTAAAGAAAGCGGAAGAGAAGTCTCCCAAAATCAGAGATATAGAAGACCAAAAACGAAAGCTAAGCCAAGCGTCTAAAATTAAACCCTGCTATGGCTAATTGCAAATACCCACAGCCACTCTCTCTTGTCTATAGAAGAGGCGGACTTGGTGATACTTTGCTCACTTTTCCAATTCTTGAAGCTCTCACTAACTTAGGCCAAAACCCAATTGCAGTTGGCAATACTGACTACTTTATAATCGCAAAAGAAATAGGCTGGGCAATTGATGTATATTCTGAAATCCCAAAGCTAAACTTCACAAACCAAATTAAAATCTCGTTAGATGGCAACGTGCCCCCATTCCCCAAAGGAAGAGAATGGATAGTAAGCCACTACTTTAGAGCTCTCGGTCTTAGTCCCAAATTTTCTAAAACCCTTCCTCTAAAGCCTTTTGAAAAGAGTCCCCTTAGCGGCAAAGCAGTCCTTCACCCATCAAGCGGCTCAAGGAAGAAAAACCTCCCCCCAGAGCTCTTTCTTAGAATCGAGCATCACCTCAAAGCCCTCGGATATGAAACAATCTATCTAATCGGCGAAGCAGACCTTTGGCTGACGGAAATTGTGAAAAACTACTGGCAGAGCTCTTCCCCCCTTGAGATTGCCAGAGCTCTCAAAACTTCGGCCATTTTTATAGGCGCAGACAGCGGCATATCCCACCTTGCAAGCTACTGCGGCGTTAAAACCTACATCCTCTATGGTCCCACCGACCCTATAATCTGGAAGCCCATAGGTCAAAACACCTACCAAATTTCCCTGAACCTTCCCTGTAGCCCCTGCTTTCCAAATACCTGTGATGCACAACCTTGCCTAAGCCCCAACCTTGCCGAGCTTTTCTTTTCTTTAATCTAAGAACGCGGGGGGAAGTTTCCCCCCGCCGCCCCCCTCTGTATGTAATCTCCCAACCTTATCTCGCTTATTGCCTTCCTTAGCTCTTTCCTAAAGAGCTCTCTCAAGCTCTCGGCATAACTTTCACACCG
>JANWVD010000116.1 GCA_025057715.1 Aquificaceae bacterium
AGCCCCCACGCGATAAAAAGGGCTTAGAATTTAGCGCCTCTTATGGCTCTAATGCCTTTAGAAGATTCTTCTTAAGAGCTGACTCAGGCTTAATCAAAGACCTAAACTTTAAAGCCTTTGCTTCCTTTTCAACAACCCAAGCTGACAAGTGGCGAGGTCCAGGCATGCATCCAGCCTATAGAGACCACTTTACTCTCGGTCTTGCCCATAACTTAGGCAGGCTAAGATACGAGTTTTACTTTAACAACAACGCACAGCTAAACTACTTTTATAGAGGACTAACTTACGCCCAAATTAGCGACCTTTCTGCAAATAGAAAGCTTGACTATACCCCAACTTTAATCAGAAGCGGCGATGGACTATCCTATGCCCCAAATGAGCCCGCTTTTGAAAACAACAGACTCTACTATAAGTTTTACCAAAACCCCTATGACAACCAAGAATATAGGGCAAACATAGACATCGACATAACCAAGGACATCTCTCTAAACCTAAAGCCCTACGCTTGGGTAGGCAGAGGTAGCGGAACTTCTGCCGTCACCACCACTTCCGGCGGAAGGTCTTTTATATTCTTTAGAGAGTCTTTTAACTACACAGACCGCCCCGGAATTATCACAGAGCTTAGCTACAATCTCCCAAATGGCAAGCTCTATGTTGGATATTGGTATGAAAGGTCAGACTTAAAACAATGGCAACCGCAAAGACCTATAAGAGTCCTTCCAGACGGCTCTTTTGAAGCTCTTGCGCCAACAACCGGAACGCCAGCTTTTCAATATAACTACATCCAAAGAACCTTCACAACGACAAACATCCCCTATCTCTTTGCAGAATTTGACGACGTTTTTGGTCTTAAGCTAAACTTTGGTCTAAGATACGCAAATGTAAAGCGTGACTTTAAAAACTACCGCACTGCTAACCTTCCATATTTGCCAGACGATGCAATCTACGACCAAGTGCTTACTTTAGACCCAAGACTTTCATACAAAAAGACCTACACCAAACTTTTGCCAAGCGCAGGTATTAGCTACGAACTAAACAAAAACACCCAAATTTATCTTGCCTACGCTAAGAATTTTAGAGTCCCTACAAACTTCCTTGGCACTATACCAGCTAACGTAAACGCCCAATTTGTAGCAGACCAGCTAAAACCAGAAGAATCCGATAGCTTTGATATTGGTGCAAGGCTCGATTTTGATAAGTATTACATCACCCCCTCTATCTACTTAGTAGAGTATAAAGACCGCATCATATCTACCGTTGACCCAAACGACCCAAACCTAATCTACCAAAGAAACGCAGGTAAGGTTTCCGCTAATGGCGCAGAACTCGAGTTTGGCGCAAAGCCATTTGACTACCTCTCACTATACGGCTCACTTTCATACAATAGCGCAAAGTTTAAAGATGAGAATTTCTTTGACGGAAATGTTCGGGTTTCGATTAAAGACAAAGACCTTCCAGATACGCCAAAGTTGATGTTTAAACTCGGCGCACATCTAAAGCTTTACGATTTTGACATAAAACCAAGCGTGCAATATCTTTCCAAACGCTATGGAAACTTCACAAATACCGAAAGCGTTTCGTCATATACTATTGTCGATATGCGCGTAGAGAGGGAATTTTACAATAGGAGATATAGCGCCTTCCTTGATATAAAGAATCTTTTTGATAAAAAGTATGTAGGTAGAATTTCCGCCGGTGCAAGGAGTGGAACTTACTACCCCGGCACCCCGCTAAGTGTAGCGGTAGGCCTTCGCGGGAGGTTCTAAATGAGCTTAGAGCTCTTGCATGACATTGTTTTTTACGCAATGGGCGCGATGTTTATTGCCTCAAACTATGTTATCGCGCTTAAGTTTTTACAACTTCGACAAAAGCCGATTTCATCAGAGCTTGAAAATAGCTTTGTTTGGGTTAGCGATTTTCGCGGCGGTCTTTGGTGGCTTGACTTTGGCGCAACCACGGCGCCGCTCGTTGGTCTTCTTGGCACCATAATCGCCCTCATAGAGGCATTCCAAAAACTCTCAGCCAAGGGTCTTTCCGGCGCTAACGAAATAAGCTCAGCGATTGGTTTTGCACTTATTGCAACAGCAGTAGGCATCCTTTTATCTTTATGGAATTACTTTTTCTATAAGTTTTTTAATGACAAACTGAGCTCTTACAAAGAGACCCTCAAACATCAACTTCTTAAGGAGCTTTAAAGGTGGATAAAAATAAGCTAAAGTTTTTACTCTTTATGCTTGAGGAATCAGAATCCCAAAAGGAAGAGATTCAGATAATCCCAACGATAGATGTTATGATGTTTTTGTTAGTATTCTTTGTGCTCTATACCCTAAATGTCATCCCAATGTTTGAGCAATCGCTTGCTTTACCATCTACAAAAAGCGCCCAACAAGGTCAACAAAAAGAACCGTTCAAAATCTACGTTGCCAAAGATGGCAAGCTAAGCACTGACAAAGGCCCAACCACAAAAGAATCAATCGTCTCTTTGATAAGAGAAAATCGCACAAGTATCAACTCTGTTTTAATAGTAGCAGATAGAGAAGCCAGCGTCCAGACCCTTCTTGGCGTTTTGGACATTCTTAGGCTCGAGGGCATAAAAAATGTATCCGTCGCCAGCGAGCGCGAATGATAAGTTAACCGCAGGCATCCTATCCTTAATATTTTCAATAGCCCTCGTTATCCCAATATTTTTCCTCGAGCTTAGCTTACCCCCAAGGGAAGATGTCCAAGTAGTGCCTTTAGAGCTCTTGCCGCCGCCCCCTCCCCCTGAGCTTCCAAAGAGCCAAGAGCCAGCAAAAGCGAAGCCAAAATTGCGTGAAAAGCCAGTTGCAAAGACCCCAAAACGCCCCCCCGCCCCAGCAAGCCAAAGACCTATAGAGAAAGAGTCCCCCTCGGACTTAGCCAAAGAAACAACACCCTCGCCCCCCTTGGAAGCTCAGCCTAAGCAAGGTGATATGTCTCAAAAGCACCTTAGCGCTGAAGCGCCCGCTTCGCCACCACCCCCACCCCCGCCATCTCAAAAGCCCTCAAAGGCCCAACAGTGGCGCGACGAATTAAAAAATAACACACCGAGATATTAAAGAAAAAAAAAAACACAAACTG
>JANWVD010000117.1 GCA_025057715.1 Aquificaceae bacterium
GCATTTAATAACGCATCACCTTCTTGAGCTTGTATCTAACTTCCACAGATACTACAATAGCCACAGGGTTATAACTTCAGAAGGTCTAAGACTTGAGCGATTTGCTCTCTTTCTTGGTGTAAAAGCAGTCATAGAGCTCTGTCTGGATTTAATTGGGGTCTTTGCACCAGAGAGGATGTAGAGCCATGAGAATAACTGTCGTCGGTGCTGGCTATGTAGGCTTGACAACTGCTGCTTGCTTTGCCCACCTTGGGCATGAGGTTATGGTCGTTGAAAAGCTAAGGCACAAGGTAGAGCTCTTAAATTCTGGCAAGGTTCCAATTTATGAGCCCGGGCTTGAAGAGCTCATAAGTCAAAACCTAAGCGTCAAGAGGCTATTTCTCACAACCGAGATTGAGCAAGGGCTTGATTTTTCAAGCGTTATCTTTATCTGCGTCGGAACACCTGAAAATCCTGACGGCTCTGCGGATTTATCTCAGGTAGAGGAGGTCGCAAGGCAGTGCGCAAACATCAAAAGTGATTACAAACTGCTTGTGGAAAAATCCACCGTTCCGGTAAATACTCACAAGCTAATTAAAAAAACGCTTGAGAGATACTCCAAAGACACAAACCAAAGCTTCGAGGTTGCCTCAAACCCGGAGTTTTTAAGAGAGGGCTCTGCCATAGAGGACTTTCTAAACCCAGATAGAATCGTCATAGGCGTAGAGAGCCAAAGGGCGAAAGAGATATTTTTAGAGCTCTACAAAGACTTTAATTGCCCTATCATCTTTACAGACCCTTCAACAGCCGAGCTTATAAAGCACGCAAGCAACTCCTTTCTTGCGACCAAAATCTCATTCATAAATATGATTGCCGACCTTTGTGAAAGGGTAGGGGCTGATGTAAAACTCGTTGCCGATGGGATGGGCTTTGATAAGCGAATAGGCAGGGCTTTCTTAAATGCAGGGCTTGGCTTTGGCGGCTCTTGCTTTCCAAAGGATTTAAAGGCCTTTATAAAGATTGCAAATAGCTACGGACTTGACTTTGGGCTTCTTCGCGAGGTTGAGCGCATAAACTCTCAAAGAGCCATAAACTTTGTCCAAAAGGTCAAGGACGCTCTATGGAACATAAAGGGCAAAACCTTGGCAATCTGGGGGCTATCATTTAAACCAAACACGGACGACATTCGCGAAGCTCCCTCTATGAGAGTTATAGAGCTTTTGCTAAAAGAGGGGGCGAACTTGCGCCTCTATGACCCAAAGGCAGCTCTTAATTTCTCACGCCTTTTCCCAAGCTCAGAGCGCATACTTTACTTAGAGGATAAATACGAGGCTCTCAAAGGCGCATGCGCGCTTTTGATAATAACCGAATGGCCAGAGTTCGAGAATGCTAACTTAGAAACAATCAAAGAGCTGCTTGAGCTTCCCCTAATTTTTGACGGAAGAAACATCTTTGACCCAAAAAGGATGCAACAACTCGGGTTTGAATACTACGCAATGGGCAGATGAGCTTTCCTCTAACAGTTTTAATAACCGGCTGCGCAGGCTTTATAGGCTCTCACCTTTGCGAGATGTTTGTATCCGAAGGTCACTTCGTTATAGGTATGGACAATTTCCTTACGGGAACTCAGGACAACATTGCCCACCTTCTTCGCGAACGCAGGTTTGACTTTATTTACTACAATGTCGTTAACTACATCTACGTTCAAAGCAGGATAGATTTAGTTATTCACCTCGCTTGCCCTGCATCCCCGGCTGATTATAGCAAGCATCCAATTCACACCATGAAAGTCGATTCCCTTGGCACTTTCAACACCCTTGGTCTTGCAAGGCAAAAGGGCGCAAGATACCTCTTTGCCTCGTCTTCTGAAATTTACGGTCAGGCGCAGGTCCATCCGCAGCCAGAGACCTACTTTGGATACGTCAACCCCACAGGACCAAGGAGCGTCTATAGCGAAGCAAAGCGCTTTTCAGAGGCTCTTTGCATGGCCTACCATCGCCAACACTCTATGGATATTCGCATAGCAAGGATTTTCAACACCTACGGACCTAAAATGCGCCTCAATGACGGCAGGGTCGTCCCAAGCCTTATCTCAAGCGCGCTAAGCGGCGAGCCTCTAAAAATCCATGGCGATGGCACTCAAACCCGCAGCTTTTGCTACATAGACGACTTAATCCTCGGGCTATACTTACTTGCAACAAAGGAAGGTCTCTCTGGCAAAAGCCTCAATCTTGGAAGCCCTCAGGAAATTTCTATACTCGAGCTTGCCAAGGAAATCATACGCATAAGCTCAAGCACCTCTGAGATTGTCCATCTGCCACCTCGCCCCGAAGACCCTCAAAGGCGATGTCCGGATATTACTTTGGCACGCACTCTTCTTGGCTGGAACCCCACAATTGATATCTCCACGGGCCTTAGCAAAACGATTGAATTTTTTAAACACAAAACCGCCCCCTAACGGGGGCGAGATAGGCGTTAAATTTTTATCGTATGATTGGCGTTGTTTTGTTAAATATGGGTGGTCCTGATAGTCTTAATGCCATTCAGCCTTTTTTGTATAACCTCTTTTCTGATAGAGACATTATCCCGCTTCCTAGTGCCATAAGGCTTCCGCTTGCTTTTGTCATATCTCACCTAAGGGCTCGTAAAACCGTCAATTACTATCGCCTCATGGGTGGCTGTTCCCCCCAAAAAGAGCAAACCCTCGCTCAGGCAAAGGCGCTTCAAGATGCATTAGGCGATGGCTACAGAGTCGTCGTTGCACTTAGATATTGGCATCCAATGACTGAAGAAGCTATAAAATCACTCCCTCTTGAAAAACTCAAAGCACTCATTGCCTTACCTCTTTATCCGCAATATAGCAAAGTCACAACCGGCTCATCTTTTAAAGCCTTAGTTAAAGCCTTGAGAGGTTTCAAAAACGGCATCTACTTTAACCAATTTAAAAATGGATACTTTCTATCCAATAAATTCCCAATAAGGTTCATAAACTGCTATTTTGATTATCCAAAATACATCCAAGCGATGAGTCAATTAATCATCGAGGAGCTAAAAGACCCAAGCGGCTACTTTTTC
>JANWVD010000118.1 GCA_025057715.1 Aquificaceae bacterium
ACATAAGAAGAGTGAGCTCGACCTTTTGGGTTTTTATACCGATGAGCTTATCTGGGTTTTGTAAAATTTGAGAAAGAGCGGCGCTTGAGACATAGCGTTGGAAGTTTTTCTTAAGCAGAGCCTTTTCGCGCTCCTTCTGGGTTAGAGAAAGCCCAAGAGATATGAAAAAAGCCCCAAAGCCAGAAACGGCAAAGTAAGTTATGTTAAAGACCAGATTAAAATAGTAAAGAGCAAACAAGACAGAAAGAGTAGCTACAATAAAAACCAAAGAATTAAGAAGGGAAAATCTGGAAATAAATAAACAGATTAAAGAAAACAAAAATGCATCTATCCAAATAATGGGAACTACCCTAAGAAAATCCTCGTTGATGAGGTTTGCTAATATGTTTGCGTGAAGAAATACGCCGGGCAATGAATTGCTAAGTGGGGTTATCTTTAAATCACCAAGTCCGGAAGCGCTTGTCCCGATAAAAACCACCTTGTTGTTAAGCTCTTCTGGGTTTACTAAAATTTTTGCAATATCGCCTTGTTGAAGCCCGTGTATGGTAGATAAAATTGCGCTCATTGAAATTGAGTGAAAGTTTGGGTAGGGTTTTAGTAAATACTTACCTTCTATGAGGGGAACATCAACCCTCCTCGAGCCTAAATACATCGAGAGCCTGTCTTTGCTGAGCTCTATATGATTGACATTGCGGGTTTTTAAATACACAGAAAGGGCAAGCCCGGGAAAGTAATGCCTATCGTAAGCCCAGAGAAGATAGTTTCTCCTATAAACCCCGTCAGGGTCTCTTAAGAAAGAGACAGAACCAAGCGCCCAGGCATTTTCATATACGGGCTTCAGAGGGATTATGTAATCGCTGTTTTTCCGAAGAGAGCTATCATCTAAGACCTCTATGCTCTTAATCTCATGCAGGGAAATTAAACTATTAGGCAGTTCCCGTTGGGTAAAGCTCTTTGAGGGGAAGAGTTGAATAGGGAAGATAGCGCGTGAGTTTCTTTGGATTGCATCTGGCAAAGAGGGGCTTTGATTAGCAGTTTCGCTAAAGTGGATATCATAAACGAGAGCTTTCGCCTTAGAGATTGTAAAAAAATCCGTAATAAGGGCATAAAGCTCCCAGCTCCAAGGCCAGCTAATTCCAGTAGCTTTATAAACTTCACGAAGACTTTGTTCATCTATTAAAACAACCACGATTTCGTCGGGCGATTGTAAGTAGCTCGAAAATACTCTCGCCCGAAGGTCAAAAAGAATAAGCTCGAGTCTATAAAAAACAGGGGTTTTACTTACAAAAAATGCGCTTATAGATACAAAAAGCGCAATCAGCAGTTTTGTCATATATTAACTATATTATGAGATGGATAGGCATTATTCTGGCAATCAAGATAGGGTTTTCCAGTGGCAGTGTTTTTGTAACCAGTCTCAAAGCGCAGCTTTTTGAAGAGCCAAGGCTTGGCGCAAGAGCTGTGGGGGAGCTAAGAAAAGGCGAGGAGGTTAAGCTCATAGAAAAACGCGCTGGATGGGCGCTTATTGAAAAGCGAGGGCAAAGGGGCTGGGTCTTTGAACACTTTATATCCAACAATCCAACGCCTGAGAGGATTTCGCTTCCTGAAATAAGAGGTAGGAGAGAAACAGACACAAGGGACGATGCAGCAGTCACGAGAGGCGGCGTTGTCATGAAAAGAACCCCGGGTGCGGTTGTAGGGGCTGCCATAGCGAGAAAAGACGCAACAATCATAAATATGGAATGGCTTGATGAGTTTTTAGTAAGAGAAGACGAGGTCATTAGATTCGAAAAAGGCGAATGGCCGTGAGGCTTTTCCTACTACTTTTAATCCCCTTTGCTCTCTCACTTGCAGAAAACTTAAAAGGCAAAATCTCTCTCGAAACAGCAAAAATAATACTTAGCTCAAAAACCCTTCTTAAAGATGCAATTATAACAAGATACGTAAATTTACTTGGTAGCACCTTGGTTAAATACTCAAGCGAGCCAGAACTCCGGGTGAGGTTTGGCGTTATTGAAGATAGAATGCCAATGAGTCTATCTGCCCCGTGGCTTTACGTATTTATTTCACAAGAGGCAATTAGAAAAGCACAAAACGAAGCAGAATTAGCCGGGATTATTGCGCACGAGCTTGCTCATATCATCCTTAATCACCATTCAATGTCAGCCTTTGGGCAAAGCGCACCAGATAGCAAAATGCCAATTGAGGAAGCGGCAAGAAGATTAGCGAAAGTATCTCTCGAAGAGAGATTTAGCATAGAACAAGAAATTGAAGCAGATAGATACGCCATATACTTGCTATTCCAAGCAGGTTATGACCCGCTTGCGCTGATGAAGTTTTTAAAAAGGGAGGGTGATAACTCTGAAACAACAAGGCAACGAATAGCAGCCATAGAAAGCTTCATTCAGCAAGGCGGGATAAGGGGCGAATTTAAGCTAAACACAGCAAGATTTTTAAAAGCGACGGAATCCATAAGACGATGAACATACGCGAAGCGGATTTGCCCGGAATTGGTAAAAAATTTTCGTTGGAACTGCGTTGCGGGCTTGAGCTCGTGCTCGTTATTTATAACTCCGGAAAGAGAGAACTCTTTATTCAAGAAGACGGAGAAAACCTCATAAACATCGAACTTACAGAAGAAGAGTCAAAAAACCTCGGCTTTATCTTGGCAGGAGCTTTGTATCAACCAATTAGACAGGACAGAATGGAGCTTATTTTAAAGCAGGTCGTAATAGAGTGGATAAAAGTAGAAAAAGGCTCTAACTTTTGCAACAAAACCATTGCAGATTTAGAGATAAGGAGAAAAACTGGGGCTTCAATTATAGTCATAGATAGAAACGGGGACATGATTCCAAGCCCCGACCCTTATAAGCAAGTCATATTAGAGGGGGATACTTTAATAGTTGTCGGGACAAGAAATCAGATTCAAGAGCTCTTAAAGCTCTGTGGCAGGTGCAGCACCTAAATGCATGCGCATGCAGAGCTAATATCGGCTGGTAGCATATTTCTTCTTCTATTTATTAGCGCGCTTTTGCTGGGGAGGCTC
>JANWVD010000119.1 GCA_025057715.1 Aquificaceae bacterium
TGCTGCTTATGAAACTTACTGCGAAACCGAGTAAAATTTTGATAATAGAAACCGTAGTTAGCACTTCCAAGATTGACATAGGTCAATTATAGATTTAAAAACGAACGAGGGTCGCCCCCCAGGTGAGTCCGCCTCCCATCGCAGTTAGCAAAACCAAGCTCTCAGACCTTATTAAACCGCTTTGCATAGCTTCACATATTGCAATAGGTATAGAAGCAGCGCTCGTATTGCCATACTTTTGTATATTCACAAACACCCTTTCCTCGCTCAAACCAAGCCTTTCTGCAAGCGCGGTGATTATCCTCGCATTTGCCTGATGCGGAATTACCAAGCTAACATCCTCAATGGAATAACCATACCTTTTTAAAACCTCATGGCACGCATCAGCCATCAGCCTTACCGCCAACTTAAAGAGCTCTTTACCCTTCATCTGGATTGTGCTGCAGCGCTCTGCGTAAAGCACGCTTGCGTGACTTCCATCCGAATAGAGCGCCGAGCCAATCACCTCTCCGCTTCCTTCACCAAGAAGCACGGCGCCAGCACCATCACCAAAAAGCACGCAGGTAGAGCGGTCGTTCCAATCAACGATTTGCGACAATGTCTCTGCACCAATGAGAAGCGCCTTCCTTGCCTTGCCGGACTGAATTAGTGCCGAAGCAAGCTCAAGCCCATATAAAAAGCCGCTGCAGGCTGCGGATACATCAAAAGCGTAAGCGCGCTTGCAACCGAGATGCTCTTGCAAAAGACACGCCGTTGCCGGAAAGCCCATCTTTGGGGTAATGGTCGCAAGAATAATAACGTCAACCTCCTCTCTGTCAACTTTTGCCATCTCAAGCGCCATACTTGAAGCTCTAACCGAGAGCTCTATTATGTCCTCGGAGCGAGAGATGTGCCTGCTTTTAATACCGGTTCTGGAAATTATCCATTCGTCGCTGGTATCGACCATCCTCTCAAGGTCAAAGTTTAAGAGCTTAAACTCGGGCACTGCCATGCCAACGCCAAGAAAACTAACCCCCATTAATTTCTAACCTCTTGAGGACATATTTCGTTAAGACTTTTAATTAACTTTTCATTAAAACCAAGCGTTAAAAATTGATTTGCGACTTTGATTGAATTACGAATAGCCTTTGCGTTTGCTTTGCCGTGAGTTATGATAACTGGTCTTATGGCACCAAGCAGAGGAATGCCGCCATACTCGGTAAAATCAGCTTTTTTTCTAAGTTCCATAAGCGCAGGTTTCATCAAAAATGCGCCAATTAGCGAAAGGAAATTCTTCTTTACGCTTCTTTTCAGCATCTCTACAACGGCAAGACCGAGGCTCTCGCTCGCTTTTAGGATGATATTCCCGACAAAGCCGTCGCAAACTATGACATCAAAACCGCCAGAAAATATATCCCGACCTTCGGCGTTGCCTTTAAAATTTAGCTGGCTGTTCTTTAAAAGCGTATATGCCTCTCTGACAAGCTCGTTGCCCTTACCTTCCTCTTCGCCAATGCTTAGGATGCCAATTCTTGGATTTTCGACCCCTAAGATAAATTTAGAGTAGGTATGACCTATGACCGCAAAGTGTAAGAGGTGCCTTGCCTTGCAATCAATGTTTGCCCCAACATCAATTAAGAAAGTCCTGCTCTCAAGATTTGGAAAGACGACCCCAATAGCAGGGCGCTCAACTCCTTCCATTGCACCTACTACAAACTTACCAACAGCCAAAACTGCGCCAGTGCTACCTGCGGAAATAAGTCCTTGTGCCTTTCCTTCCTTGACCAAGCTTGCAGCAACGAAAAGAGACGACTCCTTTCTTCGAAGAACGCTAAGAGGTGGGTCGTTCATTGCGATGCTATCTGGGGCATCAACGACTTCCAGCCTTCCAACAAAACCTTCCTGTCTTAGAATTTCCTCTATCTTGGGTGCTTGACCGACAAGAATAGTCTTTATGCCAAGCTCCTCCCAAGCCAACAAACACCCCTTGACTATCTCGCGGGGCGCAAAGTCCCCTCCCATGCAATCAACCGCAAAAGCGGTCATGACCTCTCTATTACTTGTCTCCCCTTGTAATACCCGCAATAAGGGCAAACCCTGTGAGGCAATTTAAGTTCGCCGCAATTTGGACACTTAGTCAAGAAAGCGCTTTTGAGATTAAAAAAAGAGCTCGCCCTACGCTGGTCTCTTCTCCACCTTGAAGTTTTACGCTTAGGAACAGCCATCTCTTCCTCCACGAAAGTGATATCATCATACCACAAAGGCAATGGTTAAGTCTCTGATACTTTTAATACTTTGGACTCTTCTTGCTTCCTTAGAGCCAAAGTCAATTCTCATGGGAATAGCTGCGACAGCTTTTACCATAAGTATCTCAAAGCCAGTCATTGAGCGCATAAATGCTCTTGGCTTGCTAATCTTTTTGCCAGTTTTTATAAAAGAAGCCATCGTGGGGGGATTAGATGTTCTTATGAGAATAATAACGGGCGAGATAAACCCGGGCTTTATTAAATATAGAGTTCGCAATAGGAAGGTGATTAAACCGCTTGCGGTCTTTATAACCCTAACACCGGGCACTATGAGCGTCAAGATAGAGGAGCAAGAGATTTTAGTTCATACAATTAACCTAAAAGGCGCAAATAAAAAATCGATTAGAAGGATGGAAATTCTTTTAAAGAGGGTAGTATCCTGAAAGAGCTTACGCAGATAATAATCCTGCTTGCGATGGTAATTGCGCCTATTAGGCTCTTAATTAAATCAGGTCCCGTGGAGGGGCTTTTGCTTTTAGTTTTTTACTCAAGTGCGATTGTAGTTTTTTTGCTTAGCGACTTCTCTGGTGCTGAAAAAAGTTATCTTTTAGATATAGCACTCTCGCTTTCTCTTCTAACAGGGTTGGCAGGGCTTTTATTTAGCGCTATATTTTTAAGCCGTGATAGCTGAGGTTTTTAGCCTGCTTGGTGCTTTAGCGTTGCTAATTAGCGCAATCGGTCTTGTCAGGTTTAAAGATACAT
>JANWVD010000011.1 GCA_025057715.1 Aquificaceae bacterium
TTTATGGGGTGCTAAGGTTTTTCCTAGAATTCTTCAGAGGTGTGACTCCCCCAATTTTCCTTGGGCTAACATGGAATCAGGTTGTTAGCTTGATTATGGTAATTTCGTCTTTTGCCTTGGCTGTGTTAATATATACTAAATTAGAAGATGAGAAAGCTAATTAAGTTTAGCTTTTTTCTTTTGCTTATTGGGGTCTTTTTTGCCGTGATAGGGCGTCTTATAGCGAGTATACCGGTAGGTGAGAGGATTGCAATAATAAGAATCAAAGGTGCTATCGTCGAGCCAGATAGAATAGTTGCCAAAATTGAGCAAGCTGAAAAAGACCAAAGCGTAAAGGCGCTTGTCCTTCGTGTAGATAGCCCTGGGGGCTCTGTTGGCGCTTCGCAAGAGATTTTCAGAGCTTTGGAAAAGCTTAAAAAGTCAGGAAAGCCATTAGTAGTTTCAATGGGCAACGTTGCTGCTTCGGGTGGATATTATATAAGCGCCCCGGCTGATTTCATATTTGCAAATCCGGGGACTATCACAGGTAGCATAGGCGTTATTATCCAACACACAGACTTACAAGAGCTCTTTGGAAAGATTGGCATTAAAACAAACACAATTAAAACTGGCGAATTCAAAGACACTCTTTCGCCCTTTAAGGACCTATCTGAGCGCGAGCGTCAGTATCTTCAAGGCACGGTAGAGGAAGTTTACGAGCAATTCCTAAAGGCGATAATGAAATACCGCTCTAAGAAGATTAGCGAAGAAAAGCTAAGAAGCATAGCGGATGGAAGGGTTTTAACAGGGGAGTCAGCCTTAAAAATTGGTTTAGTAGATGGGCTTGGGAATTTGCAAGATGCGGTTGAAAAGGCGCGGGCTCTTTCCAGCGCGCCAAGGGCGCGCGTTTTCTATCTTGAAGATAAAAAGGGGTTTTTGAAGACTTTGCTCGAAGAGCGCTTTGATGGGGTTTACCAATATCCCTTGATGGTTTATTATCTTCTAAGGTAGCTGGTTATAGAGTTAAAGACTTCGTCTTTAGTAAATCCGAAGTGCTTTAGAACATCGCCCATGGGGGCGGATTTGCCAAAGCTCTCGAGCCCTATTATAAGCCCATCCATGCCTACAAATTTATGCCAAGGCGTTCCTTGACTTAGCTCTATGGCTATGCGCTTTTTAACGCCCGGGGAGAGGATTCTTTCTATGTAGTCTTTGGGTTGATTTAAAAAGAGCTCTATGCAAGCCATATTGATGAGTTTTAGTCTAATTCCAAGCTCTTTTAGTTTCGTGGCAACCTCAATTGAGAGATGGACCTCTGAGCCTGTTGAGAAGATGATTAGCTCTGGGTTTTCATCCTCTATCAGAGCGTAAGCGCCTTTTAGGATGCTATCTGCAGGTGGAAACTTTGACCTATCTATGATGGGGAGTTTTTGTCTTGAGAGGATTATGGCGCTTGGGCCATCTTGGCGCTCTATAGCAATTTGCCAAGCAAAAGCAACCTCGTTAGCGTCCGCCGGTCTTATGACAAAGAGGTTTGGAATTAGCCTAAGCGACCAAAGATGCTCTATAGGCTGGTGAGTTGGTCCATCTTCGCCAAGGGCGATAGAATCATGGCTAAAGATATAGATAACTTTAAGACCGCTCATGGCAGAAAGGCGGATAGGCGTTCTCATATAGTCCGAAAAGACCAAGAAGGTAGAGCCATAGGGCAAAAGTCCGCCGTGGTAGGCTATGCCATTGAGTATTGCTCCCATGGCGTGTTCTCTTACGCCAAAGTTTATGACCTTTTCGGGGGATTTTATATAAACCCCCGTGGATTCAGATAGGTCTGCAGAGCCACCTATTAACTCTTCGAGCTTTGAGCTAAGATAAGCTAAAACCTTTTGATTTGCCTGTCTTGTTGCCATAGGCTCGCTAAATTGAGGTAGGTCATTGAATAAATCCTTTGGTATTTCCCCCGCCATCATGCGCTCAAGCAGGATGTAATCCTCTTCGCTTTGCTGTCTTAGATTTTCAAGCTCTTTTTGCCATAGATTTTGGAGTCTTTGACCCTCTTTAATCTTTTGCTCGCGGTACTCTAAGAGCTCTTTAGGCACCTCAAACGGGCTTAAGTTCCAGCCGAGATTTTCCTTTGTTTTTTGGGCATTTTCAGGTCCAAGTGGGGCGCCGTGGACTGAATTTTTACCCTCAAGAGGCGACATATAGCCTATTTTTGTCTTTACTGCCAGAAACGACGGCTTTTGCTGAGAGATTGCTTTTGTTATTTTAGCTTCTAAAGCATCAAGGTCATATCCATCTTCCAAGCTATCAACATACCAGCCACTTGCTTCGAATCTCTTTAAAACATCTTCAGACCAAGAGAGCGAGGTTGGACCATCTATGCTAATGCCGTTGTTATCCCAAATTACCAAAAGCCTATCAAGACACATATGACCAGCGAGCTGTATAGCCTCTGAAGATATACCCTCCATTAAATCCCCATCGCTTACTAACGCAAATGTTCTGTGGTCTATTATCTTATGACCCTTCTTTTCAAAGAGCGTTCGGAGGTATTTCTCGGCTATTGCCATGCCAACGGCGTTTGCCAACCCTTGTCCGAGTGGTCCTGTCGTTGCTTCTACCCCCGGGGTTAGGAAGCTCTCTGGATGCCCGGGGGTTTTGCTATCAAGCTGTCTAAAGGCTTTTAGGTCCTCGATTGTTATGTCATAACCCATGACATACAAGGTTGTATAGAGCATCGCACTCGCATGCCCGGCAGAGAGGACAAACCTATCTCTGTTAAACCACTTTGGGTCAGCGGGGTTAAACTTCATAAACTTGTCAAAAAGAAGATAGATTATATGCGAAGCCCCAAGGGGCATACCAGGATGCCCAGACTTTGCCTTCTCTACTTGGTCTATGCTAAGAGCTCTTATTGTGTTGATTATGAGATTTCTATCCATTTTCGCTTCTTAGCTCTTTGGCAACTTCTACCATATTCTTTAGCGATGGAATCACCTCTTGCCAACCTCTTGTTTTAAGGCCGCAGTCTGGATTTACCCAAAGGAGCTCTTTATCAAGAACCGACATAGCTCTTTGAAGGATTTGTTTTATGCTATCCTTTTCCGGTATTTCAGGCGAGTGGATATCATAAACGCCAATGCCGATTTGTCTGTCCCAGCCTTTGAAGTTTTCAAAAGCAGAAAGAATCTCACCCTTGCTCCTTGAGGCTTCTATGGATATTACATCAAAGTCAAGCTGGTATATGTATTCAAGAATGTCATTAAACTCGCTATAGCACATGTGAGTATGAATCTGTGTTTCTGGATTTGCCTTAGAGCATAGTCTAAAGGCTCTTATTGCCCATCTAAAATACTCTGGCCAATCTCTTTTTTTCAAAGGTGCCCCTTCTCTAAACGCAGGTTCGTCTATTTGGATGATTTTTATGCCGTTTTTCTCTAAGTCTTTAACCTCATCGTATATTGCAAGTGCAAGCTGAAGCGCAACTTCCTCTTTTGGGATATCCTCTCTTACAAAGCTCCAATTTAGAATCGTGACCGGCCCTGTTAGCATCCCCTTTACTGGCTTTTGGGTAAGGGATTGGGCGTATAGGATTTCGTCAAGGGTCATTGGCTCTGGCCTACTTACATCCCCGTAGATTATGGGGGGTCTATAAACCCTTGAGCCGTAGGATATTATCCACCCGTGCTTTGTCGTTGCGACCCCCTTGAGTCTTTGGGCGAAAAACTCCACCATATCAGACCTTTCAAACTCACCGTGAACGAGTGCATCAAGCCCGAGCTCTTCTTGGGTCTTTATAACATCTTTTATAAGACCCTTTATGTAAGATTCATACTCATCTCTTCCTATCTTGCCCGAGCTAAACTCGCTTCTTACGCGCCTAAGCTCCTGAGTTTGCGGAAAAGACCCTATGGTAGTAGTCGGAAAGCTATTTAGACCTAAAATCTTTTTCTGGAGCTCTTTTCTTATTTGATATGGCTCTCTTGAAAAGTCTTCCTCTTTAAGCGCCCTTAGGCGCGCTTTCACATTCTCATCTTGACCAATACTTAGCTTAGTATCCTCTTCTAAAGAATCTAAGCTTCCCTCTAATGCCCTCTTTAAAGTATTAAGCTCTTCTAACTTCTCTTTTGCAAAAGCCAAAGCACTTTTAAGACCATCCGGCAATGAATCCTCAACTTTTACGCTCACGGGCAGGTGGAAAAGCGGACAAGAGTTAGAAATTACCAAGCTTGGGGCAAGCTTCAAAAGCCCCTCTATGAGCTTTAGCTTTTCCCTTAAATTAGCGCGCCAAACATTGCGCCCGTTGATGATGCCCGCAATGAGCGTCTTTTGACTATCAAAGCCAATCCTCTCGAGGTTTGAGAGATTCTCGGCATTTGAGCAAAAGTCAAGCCCAAGCCCCTCAGCCGGCAGCTCCATAAACCTTTTTAGGTCAGAAACCGAATCGTAATAGCTTAGCACCCAAAGCCTGTGGCTCTTTAGCTTTTGATAAATCCCCGATGCTACATCCCATTCCCAGCTCTCTAAGTCCATGCAGAAAGCAGGTTCTTCAAAAATAACCAAATCCGCGCCTTCGGCGCGAAACTCCCCTAAAATCACCCCATAAGCATCTGCAATCGCGCTTGCATAAACCTCTGCTACCTTTTGGTCTTTGATTGGCTCTAAATTAAAAACGCCGAAGTTAGAGCCTTGTTGCTTTTGAAGAGCTTTTGATAGCTTTAGAAATGTAAAAGGTCCCAAGAGCTTTGGTTTAATGCCGCTGAGGTTTTTGAGCCTTTTGTAGCTTGAGGTAAGAAAGTCAGGATTTGGTGATAGCGTTACATTTTCAAGCTCTGGCACAAGGTAATGGTAGTTGGTATTAAAGTATTTAGTCATCTCAAGCGCGTTTTTACCGCGCGCCATCTTAAAGTAGGTTTTAAGCCCCTCGTATGGCTTAAATCTCTCTGGGATAATCCCAAGCCCTATGGCTGTATCTAAAACAAAATCGTAAAGCGATACCTCCCCGGCTGGGAAGATATCAACAAGCCCCATATATGTATTGGCGATAGAGCTCTCAAGAGCGTTTATGCCATCTTTAAGACCGTCCTCTGAAATCTTACCCTTCCAGAAATCTTCCAAAAGGGACTTAAACTCTCTCTTTTCCCCGAGCTTTGGATAACCAAAGGCTAATGTTTTCATAGCTGTTATTTTATCACGACAGAGTCATTAAAATCTTATCGACTGTCTTTATAGGGCTTTGGGATAATATTATTGACCTTCCCATCACTATCATATCTGCCCCCAATCTGATTGCATCTTCGAGAGACACTACCCTCTTTTGGTCATGCGGACTATCGTTATCTAACCTTATACCGGCAACGACCTTCATTAGATTTATATCCTTAAAATCCTCAAGCTCTTTACCTGAGCAAACTATGCCGTCAAGCCCGGCTCTATAGGCAATTTGCGCAAGAATTCTTTTAGAATCTGGACAAAGTCCTACTTCCTGCATCTCCTCTTCTGAGATGCTTGTAAGAACCGTCACGCCAAGTAGCTTAAGTCTTGATTTTACGCTTGCGCATTCGCGAAGAGCACTTAAACCTGCAAGGGTGTGCACTGTTAAATAATCAGCACCCAAATCTTTTACGCTGATTGTAGCCTCACGCATCGTATTTGGGATGTCATTTAGTTTAAGGTCCAAAAAGAGCTCAAATCCGGCTTCTTTAATGGCGTCAACGATGTTTCTATGATGGCTAACAAATAGCCTATAGCCGACTTTAAAGACAATAGGATAGCCCCTTAGCCCGCCAATAAGCTCAAACGCCTGACCTATAGAGGTATCAAGTGCTATGCAAAGCCTTGGCAAGGGCAATCTCCGCAAAGTTTTTAAGCAATTTTAACCCAACTATATCGCTTTTTTCTGGATGAAACTGAACCGCAAATACATTGTCCTTTTCAATAGCAGACGGAAATTCTTCCCCGTAGAAGCTGCTACCTATTACAAACTCTGGCAATGTCTCGACCCTGTAAGAGTGCACGAAATAAAAGTATGACAAATCTTCAATTCCCTCGAAAAGCATGCTTTTTTTAACTATCTTTACGCTATTCCAGCCAATATGCGGTAGCTTTTGACTATCTGGCAACTTTATTACCTTACCTTCAAGCACCTTAAGCCCTTCAGTTTGTCCAAACTCAAGACTCTCTTGAAACAAAATCTGCAACCCTAAACAAATACCAAGGTAATATCCACCTTCTTTTATAAATTCCAAAATAGCCCTATCAAGACTTCTTATCCTTAGGTTTTGCATCGCCTTGGAAAAGGCGCCAACGCCCGGAACTATGAGAGCTCTTACTTTAGAGAGCTCTCTTGGCTCTAAGATAATACTTGCATCAACGCCTATGGCACTTAGGGAGTTTAAGATAGAGCCGACATTGCCTGCGCCGTAATTGAGAACTCCGACCCTCATGAGCCAAGTAGAAGCGATAGCTGGGCTAACTTACCAGTGCTTATTCCAACGCCTGCCAAGATTAGCAAAATACCGCCGATAACTTCTATTGCCTGAAAGTATTTGCTAAAGCCCTTTACAAACCCAAGAAAGCTCGAGATAAGACCGCCAGCTATTATAAAGGGAAGCCCAAGCCCGATAGAGTAAGATAGCAAAAGCATCGCACCTTGCAGCGCAGTCTCTTGCGAAGATGCGTATATTAAGACAGTTCCAAGCACTGGACCAATGCACGGACTCCAGCCAAAGGCAAAAAATAGCCCCATGACAAATGCCCCAAATCCTGCCACCTTTTGCGAAGAATCCCCCCTTAGCTGATTATAAAGGGCTTTATCAAGCCCAAGCAGGATTAAAGAGGCGTTTATTAGGAAGATTCCTGCAAAGATGCTAAATAGCTCTTTTTCTATAAATCCCATTGCAAAAATACCTGCAATAAAGCTTGCGATTGCTATGGATATTCTTTTGAAGTTTTCGTTTAGTAAAATGCCCGAGAAATGAAGCCCAAAAAACACTACGATAGCCCCGCCTACCTTTGTAATGACGTCTTGGTATTCTTTCAAAAGCGCGCCTATGGTTGTAGCAGTAGCCCCCATTGCACTAAAGGCTATGGAAAACCCAAGAACGAAAAGAAGAGATGATGTAAATGCTTTTGAGTTAAATCCTCTTGTTTCTCTTGCTTGTTGGAAGCTAACGCCCGATATGTAAGATATATACCCCGGCACTATTGGTAAAACGCAGGGTGATAAGAATGACAAAAGTCCCGCAACAAAGCTTGCAATGAGGGATACTTCTTGCATTTATTTTGAATCTTTGAGGAACTGCGTAAAGGATTTTGTTTTGTAGTACCCCTCTGCTACAAACTTACCTGCGCTAAGGAGAGTTTTGCTATCCAACGGACCTGCTAATGTTAGAGCAACAGTTCCATTTTGGTCATAGAAAATCAGCATCGGCGTTGCCCTCACCCCCATGCTTTGCGAAAAGCCTTTCTCCGTGGTTTTTTTACCATCAGGGGCTGTGAGCTCACTGCTTGAGAGAATGTCTACCTGAATTAGGTTAAACCTCGGTTTAAAGTAATCAACGACCTGCTTTTCTTTCATAGTTTCTCTCAGCCTTTCACAAGCAGGACATCCATCTCTATGGAACATAATAATTAGCGTTTTGCCCTCCTTTTTGGCTTCTTGGACCTCTTCTTTTAAGTTTAAGAAAGAGGGTTTTAGATATGGAATCCCCTCTGACGCAAAGGCAGCCATTGTAAAGAGGGCAAATAATGCACTTCTCATGATTACCTCCTCTAAAGTTAAATATAACTTCTTAAGGTCTTTTAGCAATTTGCTCAATATCTCTGGCTACTGCCATTAGCGTTGCTTCAGCAACCAAGGTTTCATCTACGCTCGCCTTTGCCCTCATCTTTGATAGGCTCTTTTTAAGGGATATTGCTTCAAGCTCAAGAATCAATCTATCACCCGGGAAAACAGGCATTCTAAACCTTGCCTCTTCCACACCTGCGAAGAAAATACCGGTCTTTTCGGTATTTAAATTCAAGGAAACAATCATCAAAATCCCACCCGCTTGAGCCATTGCTTCTAAGATGTAAACGCCGGGCATCATAGGAAACGAGGGAAAATGCCCTTGAAATACAGGCTCGTTGACGCTAACGCACTTAAGCGCCTTTATTCTTTCCCCGGGTTTAATATCAAGCACTTTATCTACCAGCAAGAGCGGATACCTATGTGGCAAAATCTTCATAATTTCGTGGATGCTTAGCATTCAGTTTATTTTAAAATTCTTCCTTGGAGGTGAGGATGAGAAAGGTCTTAATCCTTTCGGTTTTATCTATAATGCTTTTTTCTTGTCAACAAAAGCAGCAAGCGAGCGCACCCTCCCAAGAGATGCCAGCCAAACCCCAAGAAGCAAAAGCCCCTCAAGATGAGCGCGCAGCGCTCGCTTCTGAAAAAGGATGTTTTGCCTGTCATGATGTAAATGTCAAGAAGGTCGGTCCATCGTTTAAAGAGGTTGCGTCAAAGTACGAGGGTATCACAGGCTCAATAGACACGCTTGCAAAGCGTATCAAAAACGGCGGTTCTGGCAAATGGGGCAATGTCCCAATGCCCCCTCAAAATGTGACCGAGGAAGAAGCCAAAAAGCTCGCAGAGTGGGTTATGAGCGTCCGATAAGCTGGTTTAGTATAACGCTATTTTCTCTCTCAAAGCCTATGCTCGTGCTTGGTCCGTGACCTGTTATGACTTTGGTGTCTTCTGGGAGCTCTTTGAAAACTCTCCTCAGAGACTTTTTCAGCTCGTCAAAGCTCGAGTAAGGTAAATCCCAACGACCAACAGAGCCTCTAAATATCAAATCTCCGGCTATCAAAAACTTTTCCGAAGGGCAATAAAGGCAGCAAAGTCCTGGAGAATGTCCGGGGGAATGTAAAACAATTAGCTCTTTGCCCGCGAAGTTAATCGTCATATTATCCTTTAGCTCAATATCTGGGCTTGGACAAGGAAGGTTTGCACCAACGAGTTTGTCAAATCCGTCCCAAAGCGTGTTTTTAAGTAGCTTTATATCCTCTGGGTGCATATAAAAAGGGGCGTTTGTTAGGTTTTTTGAGAGTTTTTACCTGTCCTATGTGGTCTAAGTGTCCGTGCGTTGCTATTATTGCGCTTAAAGTTTTTCCTTCTAAGGCGCTGATTATAGCCTTAACATCAGCCCCGGGGTCTATTACTATTGCCTCGTTTTCACTTAAGATGACGCTCGTATTAACCTCCAGGGGTCCAACTGGAATGGTTTTTAACTTAATCATAAAAAGATAAGACTATTTGCGGAAATAGTCCCAAAGATACAACTATTAAAAGACACACAGAGAAGCCAATTGCCTCCCCACCTGAGATGCGTCTTCCTTTTACCATTTTGTAAGGCTCAGATAGGAATATGTTCACTATTAACTTAAGGTAATACCCAGCACCTATCAGGCTGGCGACTAATAAAACTATTGCTAACAGAAACTCACCGGCTGATATCAAACCAAGCAAGAGCCATAACTTTCCAAAAAAGAGCGCGAAAGGAGGGAGACCAATTAGCGAAAATAGGAAGATCGCAAGAATCGTTGATATTCCAGGACGCGTCTTGTATAGACCTTTGTAATCAAGGATGTGATGCTTAAAATCGCGCTTCTCTTCAAGAATGCCGATTGCTATAAAAGTCCCGAGCGTTGCAAAAGAGTAAACTGTTATATAAAAGATGAGCGCAAACTTAAGACTTTGGGTGTTATCTGCAAAAGCAAGCAAGAAATAACCCGCGTGAGCTATTGATGAATAAGCAAGAAGTCTCTTTACCGAGTTTTGTCCGTAAGCTGTCAAATTTGCGTAAATGGTAGATAGTATGGCAAGCGCTGCGACCATAATTTGCCACTGATTCAAAGAACCAAAAACATCAAGGAGATTTAGTAAAAAACCAAATAGCGCCACTTTGGGAGCACTTGATAAAAACCCTACTACGGGGCTCGGAGCTCCTTCGTAGGTATCTGGCATCCAAACATGAAAAGGCGCCGCCGCTATCTTTAGCGCTATCCCCGAGAGTAAAAAGGTGCAAGCTAATGCTGCTGGACCGCTTTGGTCGCTCAGCTTAGATAGTTCAAAGCTGCCAGTGGCAAGATAGAAAAAACCTGCCCCCAATGCAATAAGGGCAGTTGCAACAGAGCCAAGGGTTAGGTATTTAAAAGACGCCTCTTTTGAAAGAACATCCTGACGGAAAAGTCCTATCATGACATATGAGCTTATTGAGTAAAGCTCAAGAGCAAGAAAGGAAAGAGCGAGATTTTGTGAAGAGACGAGTAAAGAAAGACCAATTAGGGCACACATCATGATGTATGAAAGTTCTGTATATACGGAGTTTAGTTTGCTATAGTATTCGCTAAGGGAGATTATAGATAGTAAGGTAAGAATATACATAACGCCTTTTAGGAATTGAGTTGTTTGGTTAGATTCAACCATTCCACCAAGCCCTTCCCCAATTGGCGTCCAGAAGATGCTTAAAAAGCTAATTGATATGAAAATTCCTGACAGGTAAGTAAGGGCGCTAAAATCTTTTTTTCTTGCAAAGAGCTCTGCAATAAACACTATAAGAGCTCCAAAAGATAGGGCTATTTCGGGAATTAGAATGACCAAATTCACTTAATTATCCTCCAATAATGTAGCGTGAGGTTTGCTCTATGGTTTTCACAAAAGGATAGGGATATAGTCCGAGCAAGAACGCAGAAGCCAAGATTGCAACAAAGCTGATAATATGATATGGCTCTAAGTCCCTAAGAGTTTGCCATTTTTGTTTTCGATAGTCTGATATTGTCTCTTCCTCAAACATAGTTTTACGATACATGTGTAAAAAGTAAACTGCCGATAGGACTATACCGCTACCTGCAATAAAAGCCCAGAATGGAAAGTTTTTAAACGTTCCAAGAAGGATTAAAAACTCCCCGACAAAGCCAGCAAGCCCGGGAAAGCCTATGCCGGCAAGTCCTGCCAGCATAAAGACGACGGCGAGCTTTGGTAAATATCCCGCAAGACCGCCTAAATCCTCCATGTTGTAGCTATGAATTCTATCGTAGATAAACCCTGCGGACATAAATAGAGCTGCCGAAGATAGACCGTGTGCGACCATCATAAATATTGCCCCGTTTAGTGCATTAACGTCGTTTGCAAATGTCCCAAGAGTGACCATGCCCATGTGGCTAATGGAGGAATAGGCTATTAGCTTCTTTATGTGATTTTGCGCAAGTGCCATCATTGCCGCGTAGATTATGCTAATTAGACTTAGGGTAAAGACCAATGTCGCTAACTCTCTGCTCGCGTCTGGAAAGAGTTCTAAAGAGTATCTAACAAAGCCAAAGGTTCCCATCTTTAGCAAGACTGCCGCAAGGACCACTGAGCCTGCGGTTGGCGCTTCAACGTGAGCGTCTGGCAGCCAAGTATGGAAGGGCCACATTGGCACCTTGACTGCAAAGCCAATACCAAAGGCGATAAAGGCTACATACTGAAGCAAGATTGGATAGGTCTTTGAAGAATGATATAGATAGTCAAAAGAGAGCTTGCCATCAATAAAATACCCATAAACTATCAAAGAGGCTATGCCAAGAAGCAAGAACAAGCTTCCAAAGAATGTGTATATAAAGAACTTATTTGCAGCGTATACCTTTCTATCGTGTCCCCATATGCCAATGATGTAATACATTGGTATCAACATTCCTTCCCAAAAGAGGTAAAAGAGGAAGAAATCAAGCGAAGAGAAAACCCCCATGCAAGCGCCTTGAAGCGCAAGGAAAAGCGCGATAAACAGATTTGGTCTTTGGCTAATTCTCCAAGACCAAACATAAACTACTATGAAAATAAGCGAAGTTAGTAGCAACAAAGATACTGCCATCCCGTCAACGCCGACATGATATGAAATGCCAAGCTGCGGTATCCAGTCTATCTTGGTTGTGAATTGAAATCCGGAAGCGTCCCATGGGAATGCGATAAAGATTGTCAAGGTGATTAAAAAACCGGCTATTGAGGTAATAAGAGCAAGTAGCTTTGAGAATATCTCTTTGCGAACTATGGCAACAAGCACTGACGCAACAAGCGGCATAAAAATTGCGACATTTAAGAGAGCCTCCATCTTCACCTCCACAGGAGAGTAAACACTAAAACGCTAAATATACCAAATGATGCTATGAGGGCGTAAATGTTTAGATTTCCGTTTTGGAATGCTCTAAAAGAGCTCCCGACTAAGTTAACTAAGCTGTAGCTTAGATTAACAAACCCGTCTATGACTATTCTTTCGAAGAACCTATTTATGCCTACACTCAAATCCCTAAACCCAACAGCCAAAACCTTATGGTAAAGGGCTTCTGTGTAGAGCTGGCTCTTGAAGGCTTTTGAGAGAGGGATTGATTTTTCGCTCATGATTGAAAGCGGTGTAAAGCAAATGCCATAGGCAAGGGCTATGCCAAGAGCTGAAGCAAGCATCGAAAGAATTGCAATTGGCAAGTCAATATGAAGGCTTTTGCCATAGAGTGGCAAAAGAAGGCTCATGAAAGAAAAGAGAGCAAGCAAAGCCATAGGTAAAAGCATGATAGCTGAAGATTCATCAACCTTGGACTCTTCGCCTTTGTGAAAGAGTCTAAAGACCTGACGGAAAGAGTAAAAGGCAGTTAAGAAGCTAACCAAGGTTGCTAAAATGCCCCAGATTGCACCTTTTGAAAATGCCTGTGAAAGGATGAGGT
>JANWVD010000120.1 GCA_025057715.1 Aquificaceae bacterium
GCATGGTAAAAGACGGAAAGCAGGTAATTGTCAGAGAGGAGAGATTCTATCCTTTGATAGCTTCCGCCGAGCTCTACTATGTCAGGAAGTTCTCTCTTAAGGATTGATTTAACCTCAGATAGAGTATGAAACATCCTATAACCACCGCTTAATGGTAGCGGTATGGACTTGACCGTGTAAACCTTGGTGTTGCCCTCTTTGCTCTCTGAGCGTTTGCTTCCAGGCACTATGAGAACATGGCTAATATCTGTTGAGGATAGAAACCTTGATTTTTCATAAAGATAACGCCTTATGCCTCCGCTCTTTTTATGATAGTAGGGGGTTATATCAACGAGCTTCATAAACCACTCTCCCAAGCCCGGCTATCGTGTATAGATAATCCATGTAAGTTTTGCGAAGGTCCATAGACTGAGCGAAGTATATAGCTTCTTTTGACATACCCTCTCTTATGCTATCCTGCGAAAGCAACAGCTCCGTCTTTGCAACATACTCCTCCAGGGAGTGTGCAACAAACCCGTTGACGCCTTGTTCAATATGTTCGTGAGAAGCACCCTTTGAGCTAACAATTGGGGGTAAGCCGCTAGCCATTGCCTCAAGAACAACCTGTCCGTAGGTTTCTGTCTCCGAAGGGAATAGAAATACATCGCTGCTTGCATAGGCTGTTGCGAGCTCTTCACCTCTCATAAAGCCGGTAAAGTAAACATTTTCCGGGCTTTTCGTCTCTGCAATGGGGCGATAAGGTCCATCGCCAACCACTATAAAAGTAGCAAACTGGAGCCTGCGGGCAACTTCTAAGAATGTGTCTATACCCTTTTCCTGAGATACCCTGCCAACAAATAGCACGACCTTGCTATTTTGACTAAGACCCAGTTTACTTTTCCAAAAACCACTTACGCGCTTAGAGGGATTAAAAAGCTCTGTATCTACGCCTCTTTTAAATACGCTCATTTTAGCATAGTCGAGACCCTTGCGCGAAAGCAATACTCTATAGTGCTCAGATGGCACAAAGAATCTATCTGAGTTCTTACCGAGAAAGACAAACGCCTTCCAAAGAAGGTCCTCGAGTTTTTGGTCTCTTGTATAGGTTTTTGCGTATGCGGGAATGTCTGTGTGAAATGCGCTCGTTATCCTAAGCCCGAGGAGCTTGCCGGCTATAAAACCCAGAATTCCGAGAGGACCCTGAGTTGCAAGATGGACCTGGGTAAAGCCGTTGCTATCAAGCAAGTGCATCAAATCAATTAAGCTCGGGATTCCCATCCTCAGCTCCTCGTAAAATGGTGTTGGGACCTCAATGAGAGGTTTTAGGTTGATTATACCGTCCTCCTCTACTTCAGAGTTGCAAACCACTACTTTGAAGGGCAAATCTTCCTCGGCTGCTATTTTTTTGACGATTTTAGCGCTTCTCGCGACGCCGTTGATGTGATGGTATGTATCTGTTAAATAAGCAACCAGCTTTGGCTTTGAAGTATTAAGACCAAAGTCCTTTGAGAGCTCTTGAATCTTTCTCTCTTCCCTTTTTTGAGCATAAAGAAGAAACGCCGGGCTTAAATGCGCAAGAATTGCAAGGATAAACTCGCCAAGCTTTTGAGGGGATGGGGAATTAATCAATCTATCTATGGCAACAGACGGAATGATGTTGCAAATTTCTAACAGGAGATTCTCTCTGGGTGGGTTTATACCAAAGAAGCTTCTAATGAGCATCCCAATCATGGGGTTATCAGAGTGCATAAAGATATAGTCCGTGAAAGGCTTTAGCTCGCTGGGGATTCTGCCCTTCTTGCGATAGTGGTCATAACCGACCCTGAAAATCATATTAAGAAGCCTTGCTTCTGAAAGCTCCTGCGTTCCAACGCTTGAGCGTCCCTCTATGAGGCCATTCAGATATTCCTCTCTTGTCTTTGCCCCCTGAATAGCCGTCCAGGTGCGCCCAACGTCCATGCCCCCATGGTCGTCAGAACCAGCCGTGAAGGCAATTTTGTCCCTGCTTCTTTGGGGTTCTATGGAATGCTTTTCTGCGATTAAGTTTATCCTATCCCAGCCATCATAGAGCCTTGCTATTGATTCTTCTAAGGACAGAGCACCGTCCCCCCTCGTGCCATTTATGAGCTCCCAGTTATCAAAGAGCAAGACCATGCGCTCTATGAATTGGCGGTTCACCTCGGTTTGCTGGACTGAAAAGAAAGGATGAGCGAGACTATGCGCGATAGCGCGTTTTTTAAGATACTTAACAAAATCATAGACATTTTCCCTAAGGCGCAAGAGCTCTTCGTGGTCCACCTCGCTAATGCCGTAGGTAAGAACATGAATCTTTGCCTTCAAATCAGGAACGCTAACAGTGTATTCACAGCTGATGAATACATCCTTGTTATGAGCTATTTCCAAAACGCCAGAGATGGTGTTGTGGTCTGTTATTGTGACAAAAGACATGCCTCGCTCTTTTAGGCGTTTATAGAGCTCTTTGGGCTCTGCGTAGCTCTCAGGGCAATTTATGAGCTTGCTGAACCATCCCCCAGGCAAGTTAGACGCCTTGGAATGAAGGTGCAAATCCGCTTTTGCTAAAAACTCTCCCATAGCTTGTAAACCTCCTCTTATGCTTCAATGCTCTAATAAGGTTTTGCCAAAGCTCGACCTTTTGAGGGTCATCAAAGTCACGAAGGTGAATAGCAAGCCTAAGAATGCTTACTTTTTGAAAAATCTTAGACATTACGCCAAGGCTTAGCTTGCTTAATTTTGAAAGCCACCTTCTGTTGCTCAAACTAAGAGCTGGGGAAAAAATGTCTTGACTGAGGCTTAAATCCCTAAGAACCCACCTATAGGCAACGGCGCGAAAGCCAAGCAACCTTAAAACTTCGTCCAGATACCTATTGCCAATCCAAGCAGGGGCGACAAAAAACCTATCGCAAAGCCCGAGCTTTTTAAAAACATAAAGACCCTCTTTGATACGCTTATAAGTTTCCAAAAGACCCAGAGAGGCAA
>JANWVD010000121.1 GCA_025057715.1 Aquificaceae bacterium
CTAATTTTGCCAATACAGACATTTAGCTTATCTGAGGGTAAAGCTCAGTTAAATCTAAAGCTTGATAAAGTGCCGTCTCAGTTTTTATTTACATCGGGCGAGATAGTAAGTGAGATGAAAAAGCAGGGTATAGGTAGACCTTCTACCTATGCTTCCACCTTGGAAAAGCTTTTTGAGCGAGGATACATTATAGAAAACTCTGGGTTTTTGATTCCTACGAAGCTTGGCAAAACTACTTATGAGTTTTTAAGCTCGGATGCTGAGGTTTCTAAGTTTGTTAGCGTGGATTTTACGAGAGAGATAGAGGAAAGGATGGATAACTTAGAGCAAGGCAAAGAAAACTTCCAGGAGGTTTTGGCGAATTTATATAGAAGCATTTTCCATAGAGGCAACGGGCGGATTTGAACCGCCGTAAAAGGGATTTGCAGTCCCTCGCCTAACCGCTCGGCCACGTTGCCTAAAGAGCGGGCGACGGGACTCGAACCCGCGACCTGCTGCATGGCAAGCAGCCGCTCTACCACTGAGCTACACCCGCTAAGGTGATGATTATAAACCCAATTTCTGTTAAAATGCCACTTGATGTATTCGTTGATACATCGCTATAAGACCTTCACAATTAGCGTCGTTGCAATTGCAAGCGGGGCTTTTTTCTTATGGACCTTTGCATCTTCGGAATCCGGGCTATTACCCGGTCAATCCTCAAGTTGCGTTGCCTACGTAAATGGACATTGCATCAGCGTCAGAGATTTTAGAAGAGAGTCCATGAGGTTTGAGGGCTTAATCCTTGACGAAGAGCTGCAGAAAAAACAGGTAATTGATAACTTAATTACCCAAGAACTTCTTTATCAAAAGGCTCGCTCCCTCTTGCTTACTGCAAGCGATAAAGAGATAGTAGAGCTAATTAAGTCAGACCCTTCTTTTCAAGAAGGTGGGCAATTTAGCAAAAGCAGATACGAGCAAGTTGTTGCAAGGCTTGGCATGACGCCAAGGGAATACGAAGAATATCTAAGAAAGGTTATAACCGCGCAAAAGCTAATTACTTTAATCTCTAATGCCGTTTACATCTCGCCTGAGGAAGAGAGATTAAATCTTTTGCTGCATGAGACTAAGATAAAGGGCGAGCTTTACTTAATTGACGAGCTTAGCGTCATTGAGCTTTACGAGCCTTCTGAAAAAGAGCTTGAAGAGCTCTACAGACTTAACAAAGAGAGCTTTAAAAAGCCGCCCGGGCGGAATCTAAAGCTTTGGCGCGTCAAGAGCAAAGAATCTGCTCTTGAGATTTATCAAAAGCTAAAAAAGGGCGAAGTGCCAGCCGGGTTTGAAACCTTTGACTTAACAAAGCAAAATAACTTCAGCCAAAGCATTCAGGATGCTTTAATTAGGTTAAAAGACAAAGAGCCAGACGTTGTCAAAGACGCCGGTGATTTTGTGGTTTTATTTGCCGAGAGCTCGAAACAGGAAGGGTATATGAGCATCCAAGAGGTAAAGGAAAGATTAAAGCTCGTGGCTTTTGAGAAAAATGCCCAAGAGCTGATTAAAAAAGCGGCTGATAAAACGCTGCAGGACTTAAAACAAAACAAAAAACCCGATATTAAACCGCTCGAGCTAAATAATGTTTTTCTTAGCGACCTTGGGTCGGTCTATGGTCTTGATATTTCTGTTTTGGAGAAAATCTTAAAGTCCGATGAGAAGATTTTTGGTCCTTTCAAGGCTCGAAACGGACTTGCGGTGCTCTCCTTGAGTTCAAAAATCAAAGAGCCTTTGCCGCAAAAGGACAAAGAGGCGCTCCTTGAGGATTTGAGGAGCTTAAAAGCCCAGGCTTTGCTATCTTCTTACATAGAGAGCCTAAGAAAAAGCGCATCAATTTCAGGAGGTGAGAGATGAAGTTTAAAACCGCCATAACCCAGCACATTGACGAGGAAGTTTACATAAGAGGTTATAGGCTTCTTGACCTTGTTGGGAATTTAAGCTTTGCGCAAGCTGTTTATTTACTCCTAAGAGGCGAGCTCCCAAGCGAGAGAGAATCAAAGATGCTTGATGCTATGCTTGTGTCGGTGATAGACCACGGGGTTGCGCCGCCTTCTGCAATTGCTGCAAGGTGCGTAGCTTCTGGGGGAAATTCTTTGAATGTAGGTGTTGCTGCTGGGATTTTGGCTTTTGGCTTTGCCCACGGGGGTGCTTTAGAAGATGCCATGCGCTTTCTTAGTGGGGCTGTTTCAGGGGGTGTTTCGCCCGACAGGGCGGTTTCTGAATATTTTGAAAAAAAATTACCCATCCCGGGCTTTGGGCATAAGTATTACAAAGACAAAGACCCGCGCACAGAGAGGTTATTTAGCGTCGCAAGAGAGCTCGGGGTTTTCTCAAGGCACTGCGAGTTTGCGCTCAAAGTCCAAGATGAGATAGAGAGACAAAAGGGCAAAAGGCTTGTTTTGAATGTTGATGGGGCGATAGCGGCGATTGCTTGTGATATGGGTTTTGATTGGAGAGTTGGTAAGGGGCTTTTTATCCTTGGTAGGGTTGCTGGCTTGGTTGCGCACGTTTACGAAGAGCTTACTCAGGAAAAGCCATTTTCCAAAAGGCTTGACGAGGAAGACATAGAGTTTGTTGGGACGCCAAAGAGAGAGCTCCCGGGGGAATTTAAAAGGTCATGAAAAGAGCCTTTACGCTTGTTGAGCTTTTGGTTGTTGTAATCATTCTTGGCATACTTGCCGCTTTGGTTGTGCCAAGGGTTATAGGAAGGGTTGATGAGGCGCGTATTGAGGCAACGCGCGTTCAGTTAAAGGCAATTAAAGATGCCCTTGAGCAATATAAGCTTGATAACGGGCAATATCCGACCACGGAGCAAGGGCTTAAGGCACTTGTCGAAAAGCCGACAGCGCCGCCATCCCCGACTCGCTGGCG
>JANWVD010000122.1 GCA_025057715.1 Aquificaceae bacterium
CAGAAGGGTCGATGGGGGTTCACAAATATCTCAAAGTCCCAAAGCGAAACAAACCCAGCAACTCAACACCGACGAGATTGGCGACTTTATTTTGATTATTACACGCTAAAGAAGTTGCTCGCAAAGCGCATCATCCCGTGCCTTGACATTGACGCAAACAGGGTAGTCAAAGGCGTGAGGTTTCAAAACCTCAAGGACGCAGGCGACCCCGTTTTTATTGCAAGGGAGTATCAGCTTCAAGGCGCGGACGAGCTTGTGTTTCTTGATATTACAGCCTCAAGTCAGAATCGCCCGACAGTTGTTGAGCTTGTAAGAAGGGTAGCCAAAGAGGTCTTTATCCCCTTTAGCGTTGGTGGCGGAATCAAAACCGTAGATGATGCAAGAGCTCTTCTTGAAGCAGGCGCGGATAAAGTTTGTGTAAATACCTCCGCAGTGCAAAACCCAGAGCTAATTTCCGCCCTTGCTTACGAATTTGGCTCTCAATGCGTTGTGCTTGCCGTCGATGTTAAGCGCATAGATAGCGCTTGGCGCGTTTACATAAAGGGTGGCAAGGTTCAAACACAGTTGGACGCTCTTGAATGGCTCAAAAGAGCTCAGGATTTAGGCGCAGGTGAGATATTGCTAACCTCCATGGATAGAGACGGCACAAAGCTTGGCTATGACGAAGAGCTCCTTAGGGCTTGCTCGTTTTTAAAAGTGCCCATAATTGCCTCGGGCGGCGCGGGGCGCATGGAGCACTTCTTGCGGGCTTTTGAGCTTGGCGCAGATGCTTGCCTTGCGGCTTCACTCTTCCACTTTGGCGAGGTAAAAATCCCGGCTCTTAAGCTCTACCTAAAACAAAACGGCATTAATGTAAGAATTAACCAGAACGCGCGCTAATTAGCGCGCAATTTCTATTCCATAATAGAGACTATAAAACCCCCTACCGGGGCTAAGCAAAGAGCTCGCGCCTTCAATGATAATTAAAAGATTCCCGAGCTTTATATCCATCTCTTTGGCTTTTAGCAAGTCCCTGATGGTTTCTAAGTTAATCTCTTGATTTTGATTGCTATCTGCAGGTAGGATAATTCTTTCTTTGGCGTTTATGTTTCCTATGTTTAGGTAAAGCGATTTTGATGGCTCTATCTTAGTTTCCAAAGTAGCCTGTATTTTGCCGCTTAAGATGAGCTCTTTGTAGCTTTTATGGACCATAAAAACAGGTTGACACATCTGGAAGTTTACTTGATTTTCACTAAAATCATCCACCAACAAAACAACAAGCCCGCCTTTGTCGTAGATTATTAGATTTTCTCTTACGATTTTCGGGCTTGTTTTTAAAACCCCTTTGATGCTTGGTGAGTAGGGCTTAACAACATGCTCTATTGGCGTTTTATTAACCTCAAGAGAGGATTTTAAAACCTTCCAACTTAAGAAGCCAAACTCTAACTCTTCACAGCTTAGATTAAGCTCCTCAGCTATTAGGCGAGCTTGCTTTATAAAGAGCAGCTCCTCGCGGCTGCCTGGTAATCTCTCCTTTTGAGAATAGAGGTAATTAGCAGATTCTTCCCCTTTTTGGTTAAAAAGACCAAAGACGCATCCGCAATAGTCCTGATGATATAGCTGCATGCTCTTTGAGAGCTTAACCATTTCCTGTGAGCCGCCGCCCTTTCTATAATCAAGAGCTAAAAACTCAATCCCGAGAGGATTTGACGAGGCATTTCCGCTATTGCTAACTAAGCTAAGGTCTTTTTTTGGGCTCATCAAAAGGGTGGAAGTTAGATGCGTTGCACCTATCTGCTTTGCAAACTCTGCGCTTTTTTTTAGCCTAAAGTCAAAGCAAACTTTGCATCTTTCCCCCTTTTCTGGCTCATATTCAAGACCTTTCACCGCACTTAGCCAATTTTCAACGTCGTATTCACCCTCGTAGAGCTCTATGTTAAGGCTTTTGCAAACCCTTTTGGTCTCAACGAGGCGAAGCTCGTATTCTTCATATGGGTGAATGTTTGGGTCATAGAAAAACCCGACTATCTCGGCGCTTGGATAGTCCTCTCTTAATCTCTTTAAAAAGTAAACGGCATCAGGCGCGCAGCATATGTGGGCTAATATCTTCATTTACTTCCGCCTTTAACGTATTGTTCCCAGTTTTGTGCGTTAAATGGCGATAGTTCTCTAAGGGTTTTTACGGTCTTTGGAAATTCCTCAAGGACATAATCTACATCTTCTTCGGTGTTATCTCTTCCAAAGCTAAATACTATAGAGCCGTTGGCGATTTCTTTTGCTACCCCTATTGCAAAAAGCACATGCGATTTCTTTAGCGCAAGCGAAACGCAAGCAGAGCCAGACGCAGTTTCAATCCCCATTAGGTCAAGCCTTAGTAGCATCGCTTCCCCTTCGATTAGATGCACAATAAGCGATAGATGATGCGCAAGCCTTTGGGTTGGATGACCCGTAAACTCAATCATATCAAGCCGCTCGCTAAGACCCTTGCGAAGTCTATCTCTCATGTTTGAGAGCTTTTGGATTCTTTCTGGTAATTCTCTAATCGCAAGCTCGCAAGCCTTTCCAAAGCCCACAATTCCTGGCACATTCTCTGTCCCAGCTCTAACACCCCTTTCTTGGGTTCCGCCTTCTATGAGCGGTTTTATCTTCACACCCTTTTTGGTCCAAAGAGCTCCTGCCCCTTTTGGTCCATACATAAGATGAGCTGTGAAAGAAGCACAATCAACGCCCCACTTTTTTAAGTCCACTTCCGAATGACCAAGGCTCGGACAAGCGTCTGTGTGGAATATCACCTTCGGGTTTTTCTCTTTTGCAGCTTTGACGAGAGACTCAATGTCTTGGATAGTGCCTATCTCTCTATTTGAATGTCCTATTGAGA
>JANWVD010000123.1 GCA_025057715.1 Aquificaceae bacterium
TTTATGAGCTTAAAGCTAGGCCAGAGCTCTCTTTCAACCAGCAAAAAAGCCGCTGGTTTTATAGTTTTTTCAAATCTCATTACGCCAAGCGGGGATAGTGGAACTCTTTGCACGACCTTTAGGTTAGACTTTTCTAAGTAGTCTTTAGCTCTTGGCGAGAAGTAAGTAAGAGCTATCTCAAAGCTGCTTTCGAGCTCTCTTAAGAGCCATCTAACGGAGTTAAACTCCCCGACGCTTGCTACATGCACCCAGATTTTAGCGCTCTCTTTCCCCACTTATGAATTCTTCTACCATTTTTCTTGCAAGCCAGTCTGGATGCTGCGTTGGCGGATGCTTCATAGTGTATGCACTTATTGAAGTAAGCGGTCCTGCAATTTTTCTATCAAGCGCCAAGGCGCAACACCTTATTGCATCAATGGCAGAGCCGGCGCTATTTGGGGAATCTTCCACCTCAAGCCTTAGCTCAAGGGACATACTAACATCCCCAAAGAGCTTGCCCTCGAGCCTTATGTAGGCTATTTTCCTATCTGAAAGCCAGCTTACATAGTCAGAAGGTCCTATGTGGACGTTTTCTTCGTCTATCTTATTAGCAAGCGATGTTACTGCCTTTGTTTTTGAGATTTTCTTGGTCTTTAACCTATCTCTTTCGAGCATGTTTAGAAAGTCGGTATTGCCGCCAAAGTTTAGCTGGTAGGTTCTTTCTATCTTTACGCCCCTTTGGCTAAAGAGCTCTGTCAGAGTTCTATGGACTATCGTTGCGCCAATTTGGGATTTTATATCGTCACCTACGGCTGGGATGCCTCTTGATTTAAATTCCTCGCCCCAGTCTTTGTCAGAGACGATGATAGTAGGCATGGCGTTAATGAAGGCAACACCTGCTTCTAAGCAAGCACGGGCGTAAAAGCGCGCGGCATTTTCTGACCCGACTGGGAGGTAGTTTATCAAAACCTGTGCATTGGTCTCCTTTAAAACCCTTACAACATCCTCAAGCTCGTCCTCTTTGGTCTTTGAAATTACGAATCTTTTTTCCTCGGGGTAGCTTTGCATGTGGGATGCAACGCCGTCCAAAACTTTGCCCATCCTTACTTTGACGTTCAGATGCTTAACTTCGGGTTCAAATACTGTCGTGCAATTGGGCTTTTGGAATATGGCTTCAGAGAGGTCTTTGCCCACCTTTCTTTCGTCTATGTCCCAGGCTGCGACCGGCTCTATGTTCCAGGGCTTATACCCGCCAATGTCTTCAAACATAAGACCGGATATGCTGTCCCTTTTCTTTTCATAGTAAAAAATGCCCTGAATGAGGCTGCTTGCGCAATTTCCAACGCCGGCTATTGCCAGCCTTATGTTTTTCATTTCCTACCTCCAGATAGCTCCAAGGGGGGTTGCGGGGGGCACTCCCCCCGCGATTTAAGTATAAATTAAGATAAGGGCAGGGTTTTACGCTTTGAGCTCCCATTTAGTTAGGTGGGATTAGCCCCTGGCTTCATCTTTGTCTTATGTTAGTTTGTTTCTCAAACTTAGTCAAGTTAGCATGTGGGGGAACTCTTTTGGATGTAATATTTTTATAAGATAATACAAGCAAAATGAAAGCTCTTATATTGCTCCCTAAGGAGCTTAGTATGGTTAGCGTTTATGAAAAGCTGATGCCAATAGAGCGACTGTTCGGTCAGGACAGCCTCTATGCCGTTATAAGTGCGGATGCGAAGCACTTTATAGATGCTTTCCCGGAGCTCGTTTATATTTTCAATGAAACCGGGAGCTTGCTCCATGGAATTTACAAAGGTCTTAGGAAGCTAAGGGGTAACGATGTGTTTTTGATAGACCTTAGCTTTGAGCATTCAGCTGAAGTCATAAGGCAGTTTGCAAAGGCGCGTAGGCAAAACCTGCTTCACTCAATCAACGGAAGCTGGCAAGGTCTTGCGCTTTTAAGACTCATAGACCTTGATTATGTCATAAGGAGCTTAGAGAGCTTGGTTGATAGGAACTATCTTGACTTTGCACAAATCATGCAATCTATTAAAAGGGAATACGGCATAGAATATGATTTACTTTAAGGAGGAAGGTTAAATGGAAGAAATTTTTGTAGGCGACTACGTTGTGAGAGCTGACCGCTACTACACTAAAGACCATCTGTGGGTCAAAATAAGGGGCAACAAGGCCACTATCGGCATTACCGACTTTACCGCAAGAGCCTTAGAGGAAGTTGACAGCCTTGAGCTTCCTCAAAAAGACATTGAACTTGAAACAGGGGATGTTTCTGCAAGCATAGAGTTTGGCGACGAGGTTATTAATATCATTACTCCTCTCTCGGGGGTGGTTATTGATGTTAATAAATCTTTAGACGAAGACCCTTCTGAATTGTTAGAAAGTCCATATGACGATGGTTGGCTCTACGAAATAGAGATTTCTGACACCCAGGAGATTGAAGACCTCATATCAGCCGAGGACTATGCCCAGCTTTTATCAGAACTCACCCACGAGCCTATATACGAAGAGACGGAGGAGGAATTAGAAGAACCTTTGGAAAATATCCCTGACGACGAATTTTACGAAGATAAACCCTGATGCTATCTCAGGAGCTCCTCTCTATCCTTGCATGCCCCATCTGCAAAGGGGATTTAAGCTATAGCCCCTCGCCAGAGAGGTTAATATGCCAATCTTGCGGGGTTTATTACCCCTTCATTGACGGGATTCCAATCCTTCTTCCAGAGCGCGCAATCCCTCTTGAATCTTTCTCTGAATACAATCAAACTTAGAGCTCTCAACCCCCATAAAGCTTGGACCTAAGTTTATAAAGTAAGCCGGAAGAGCGCTTTGCTCCTTAAAGCCTTCCACCATCCTAAGGTCCGCCGGGCTA
>JANWVD010000124.1 GCA_025057715.1 Aquificaceae bacterium
CCCCCATTGGGTTTTTTTTTTTTATTTTTTAAAATTCGGGGGTTTGGGGGGGTAATTTCCCCCCGCGTTTTAGTATATAATAAAAGCTTTTCGAAGCTATGAAGCGGGATTTTGTTGAGCTTGATGATTTAAGCCCTGAGGAAGGGTGGAAGGTCATAGATTGGGCGCTTGGGATAAAGAGGGGGTCTTTTGAGGAATTTATGAAAAAGAGGGTGGTGGGGCTTTACTTTAGAAAGCCCTCAACCAGGACGCGGGTGTCTTTCGAGGTCGGGGTTGCTAAGTTAGGTGGGACATGCATCTTTTTGCAAGAAGGGAGCTTGCAAGCCTCAAGGGGCGAGGAGCTAAGAGACACTGCAAGGACGCTGTCTGAGTATTTGGACCTAATTGTGGTAAGGGCTGAGCATCAATTTGTCAAAGAGATGGCAAGGTGGGCAAAAGTGCCCATAATTAACGCCCTTACTGAGATGACGCATCCTTGTCAGGTGCTTGGTGATGTCCTAACGCTTTGCGAGCTATTTGGCAAAGACCTAAAAGGGGTGAAGGTAGCTTACTTAGGGGATGGGAATAACGTTTGTAATACCTTGCTAATCGGGGCTGGGATGTTTGGCTTTGATTTAAGCGTTGCCTCCCCGAAGGGGTATGAGCCATCTGAGGAGTATTTAAGTAGGGCTTTGAGGCTATCAAAATCAAGCGGGGCGAGGATTGAGGTAATTAATGACCCAAAGAAAGCTATCGAGGGCGCAAATGTAATTTACACAGACGTTTGGTTTAGCATGAATCACTCAAAAGATGAAAACAGACGAAGGGACCTTGAGCCTTTTCGCGTAAGTGAGGCGCTAATAGAGAATAGGAATGTTAAGATTATGCACTGCTTGCCGGCTAATAAAGGCGAAGAGATTGAAGAGAAGGTGTTTGAAGAGCATGCTGACGAGATTTTCCTGCAAGCAAAAAACAGAATGTTTGCTCAGATGGGGCTTTTGAAGCTCCTTTTAGCAAAATGAAAGTGGGCTTTGTCTCAACATTTGGGCTAATAAGGGCTTTGAGTGCTGAGGCTATCTTTAGAAAGTATGCAAGGCTTGGTCTGATTAGTGCCGAGGTTTACTCTGCCGGGGTAGAAGATTGTAATCAAAGCCCAGATATTTTATTTGAAGTGCTTTCTGAAGCCGGCTTTTCAATAGAAGGGCTTAGGGCAAAATCCATTAAGGAAATACCCTACAACGAGCTTGATATTTTAATAACGCTTTCGCCAGAGGCAAGAGATAATTGTCCCTATTTACAAAATCATAAAAGGCGGGAGCATTGGCCGCTGGACGAGGTAAGCTCTCAGGCAAGAGACGGTATTAAAAGGGTGGTTAAAAATGTTGAAACGCATGTCAAAACTATGCTTAGGATACAGCTATAATCATAACTGATGATAGATATAACTAAACTTAAGACTTTCGTTGCGGTTGCTGACCTTGGCAGCTTTTCGAGGGCTTCTGAGATATTATATGTCACCCAGCCCGCAGTAACTCAACAAATCAAAGCCTTAGAGAAGATAGTTGGCGCAAAATTGCTTCAAAGGCTATCTGGGAAGATAGTCCTAACTGACGAAGGTAAAAGGATTTATCAGATAGCAAAGAGTTTGTTAAGCGATTACGAAAACCTAATGGAAGAGATGTCAAAGATAAAAAAAGACTTTAAAGACACGCTCTTGCTCGGCGTTAGCATGACGCTTGGGGAATATAAAGTTCCAGAATTAATAGCGGAATTTCATTCTCAATTACCGAATGTTAATATCAGGCTTACCGTTGATAACTCTCAGCACATAGAGGACGGCGTTGCTTCCGGGGTTTTAAACCTTGGGATTATTGAAAGAGAGCCATCAGAAAAGTTTAGCTACATAAAATGGATTATGGACGAGGTCGTTTTTTTCGTAAGCCCTGAGCATCCTTTCGCAAAAAGGGAGGAAATAGAGCCAGAGGAGCTATACAAAATACCCTTAGTTTTCAGAGAGGTAAGCTCAGGGACGAGAAAGATAGTCAAAAGGGAGCTGGAAAAGCTTGGAATCATATTCGAACGCCTAAATGTAAAAATAGAGACTAATTCAAGCCGAACTATAATCAACATGGTTAAAAATGGATACGGCGGGAGCTTTCTATCCAGAGGATTAATAAGCGAAGAGGTAGCTAAAAATAGATTAATTGAGGTAAAAATAAGGGGCTTTAACGCAAGTAGATGGCATTACATTATCTATCCAGAAAACGAAAGGCTCACATTCTTAGCAAGTAAATTTACCAAGTTTTTGCTATCAAAGGAATCCTCAGAGATAGTCCTTAAATGAAATGTGCGATTATCTTCGACGTAGATGGGGTTTTAATAGACGTAGAAGAATCTTATAGAGTAGCAATCAAGCTAACTGCTGAGAGATTTTTAAAAAGAGAAGTCCCAGAGAGCGAAGTAAAGAGGGTTAAATTAGACTTAGGTATAAATAACGATTGGCTCGCGACTCTTAAGATAATCCAAGATGGGGGAATAGAAGCTGATTTAGAAAGGGTCATTGAAGAATTTAATCTCTTTTATGATAAGCTAAAGCACAAAGAGAAGCTACTAATAGGTCATGGGGTTTTAAGAGAAATAAGATGCCTCTCAAGACCAATGGGGGTGGTCACAGGAAGACCAAATAGAGACCTCAAAGAGGGGTTTGATAGATTTAGTCTTTGGGAATACTTTGATTTTATCGTAGACGAAGATACAATCCCAGAAAAGGAACTAAGAAAGCCTCACCCATTTGCGCTCTCTTTCTGCCTTAAAAACCTTGGGGCGGATACTTGCGTTTACTTAG
>JANWVD010000125.1 GCA_025057715.1 Aquificaceae bacterium
GCAATCGGCTCTGGCTCTGAACAAGCAAGAGCTTGCGCAATGGCCTTATATCGCCATACTCAAATGCCAGCCTCTGAAATTGTCAAAGAGTGCTTAAAGATTGCTGCCGAGATGTGCATATACACAAACGACCACATCACTCTCGAAGTTATATAGGATGCGACTAAAGCCCTGGCTTATACTAAGCGCCTTTATGCTCTCTTGCGGTCCAAAAGGTAGCGAAAGTGAGATTAAGCTCACCTTTAATTTTTCCCAAGTTTCAACCCAAAGCACATTTTCAAAGCTGGTTTTAAGAGTTTCTATGCCAGAGGCAAACCCGGTAGAACTCGTTCGCCAAGGTCCCATAAACGCCGGCGATACCGTAGTTTTTAACCTCACTCTTCCAAACGGCGAGGAGCGAACGATTGAAGCTTTCTTATACGACAATCTCCAAAGACCCATCTTTTACCGCTCTGTTTTTCTGCCTTCTCTTACAAGAGAGAGCTCGATAAGCATTGATTTGCTCCCTTCTGAGAGGAGCGTCTTTACCTACGAGCTTAGGTCAAACGGCAAGCTAAGCACAAAGTCAAAAGTTTTTGTCTATAGCGAAGATTTATATTCTCTCAACGGCATCTACGACGGGCTTTTAACTGGCAAAGCCGTTGCACTAAGCGATGGCTCTATGGCTTTTGCCACCTATATTCAAGATGGCAACTCCCCCGTAGAACTCTCCTTCCTAAGCCAAAAAGAATTGCAAATTAGCTCACCTTCTAAGAATCTTGTGCTTTCTGGAAGCGTAGAAGGAACTCCTCAGCCAATGATGAAAACCCAAAGCAATCTATTAACCATTGATGATTTCGCGCTCGTTTGCGCCAAGGACTCAGACTCGCTTTATTTTTCTTTTTCTCCTTCAGTGTCGTTAAGTAAGGTCTGCTCTCTTAGCCAAACCGCGGGATGTTTGGTCCTTATCTTTGATAACTTGCCCAGCCTTACGCCAAAAGAGCCAATTTTGAGAGTTTCTAATATTTACTGCAATGCAGGGTTTGCCATAGCTGATCCATCTCAGTCAAAAATCGTTACACTCTTAGTCCCAAACGCCGAGCTCTTTGCGGGCTTTAATATATCAATCCAAGGAGATTGCAACGCAAAGGGTTTTGAACACTCTAACCTCCCAATTCCAAGTCCCAAAACCGCCTCTTTAGAGCTCTCTTCCCCGTCTTTTTATACTATTGAATCAACGGACGGTCTATTTAAGCTCGAGATTAATTGCACCTCAAAAGACAAAGCCAAAGCCACATTCCCCTACTTGCAAAATCGCGAAGTTTTCATTATCCAAAAGGACGGAAATAAGTCCGTTGCGCTAAGCTCTAAACTCAGCGAGCTAAAGTCTTTCAATGCGCCAAATCTTGAGCTTGATTTATCCATAGAGGACCGAAAAGACCATCTTTTTGTAAGATTCCCAAAGCGCGGAAGTTTTAACTCTTGTGAGCTTTATGTAATTTCAGACACTCTCAGCATCAAGGTAGATAAAATCCCGCCACTTCGCTCACATTTAAAGATTGCCCGAAAGGGCGCTTTTGAGCCTTTTGGCACATTGCAAAGAGCAAGCATTAGATGTAGCTTTAATGGAGGCTATGTCCAAAGGGAGTTTTTGCCTACTGTCGGGTCAATCTCTCGGACAGAGCCAATATCAGCTGGGAGGTAAAATCCGTGCGCAGCGATTTGGTTAAAAAAGGCATAGATAGAGCTCCTCACAGAGCTCTGCTTAGAGCTTGCGGTCTAAGCGACGATGATTTCAATAAGCCCCTCATAGGCATAGCTAATTCTTACATTGATATTATTCCCGGTCATGTCCATCTTCGCGAGTTTGTCTTGCCAATAAAAGACGAAGTTAGAAAAGCAGGCGGGGTTCCAATCGAGTTTAACGTCATCGGCGTTGACGATGGTATTGCCATGGGGCATTACGGCATGCACTTTTCACTCCCTTCGCGCGAGCTTATCGCAGATAGCATAGAGACCGTCGTAGAAGCCCATCAATTAGACGCTCTTATTTGCATCCCAAATTGCGACAAGATTGTTCCCGGTATGCTAATGGCAGCCGCTAGGTTAAATATCCCCACAATATTTATAAGCGGCGGTCCCATGCTTGCCGGCGAGGTAAATGGCAAAAAGGTTGACCTTATCAGCGTCTTTGAAGGCATTGGTCAACTAAGGTCTGGCAAAATCTCAGCTAATGAGTTAAAGCTAATTGAAGAAAACGCCTGCCCAACTTGCGGGAGCTGCTCTGGCATGTTTACGGCAAATTCCATGAATTGCATTACCGAGGTGCTTGGACTTGCTCTGAGCGGCAATGGCACAATTCCCGCCATTGACCCAAGAAGAGAACTCCTTGCCAAAAGAGTCGCAAGGCAAATCATGGAGCTCCTTAGCCAAAATGTCCGCCCAAGGGACATTCTCACAATTGAAACCTTTGATAACGCCTTTGCAGTAGATATTGCCATGGGCGGCTCTACAAACACCGTTTTGCACCTTTTAGCGATAGCTCGCGAAGCTGGTATTGAATACGATTTGTCCCGCCTAAACGAACTCTCAAGAAAAACTCCCACCCTTTGCAAAATATCCCCCGCATCCGAGTTTCATATCCAAGACCTTGATAGCGTAGGTGGAATGCCAGCCCTTCTTCACGAGATGATAAAGGGCGGATTTTTGCCTCATCCCGAGCGTCCAACCGTAGCCCTTGAGACCATTGGCGAAATTGCCCTAAAATCGCCTTCTGCCGACGGCGTAGTTATCAAAAAGTTTGA
>JANWVD010000126.1 GCA_025057715.1 Aquificaceae bacterium
CGACAAATAGCAAAGAGCCCGCCCCGACATAAAGTCTTTGCTCTAAAAGGCTAAGCTTACCCTTTGGATTTTCACGAAAGAGATTTATAAAAATAAGCGCGAGAATACTTAGATAAACATGTAAAAGAAAGATTGGAAAAAAGGAAATACTAACGCTAAAAGCAGTAGAAGTTGCAATAGCAAACAGACTAAGCAAGAGCATCTGATAGAGGTCTCTCGCCCTCTTTTCCTCAAGGCTTTTGATTGCAAGCATAAGAGTAACAAGGCTCGCAAACGGCGTAATTAAATCCTCGAGGCTCGCCTTTGCTACAAAGTAAAGACTCAAAACAATTGCAAGGGTATTTAAGACAAACCTCCTGACTGGATAAAATCCTCTATAATCGAAAAATACCCCAATAAAATACAGCAAAACAAAGGGGAATAAGACAACGGGCTTTAAAAATCCCGAGAGCGAGAAAAGGCCAATGGAAGAAGATAGATGAACAAGCAAAAGGGTAATCGCCCTGGTGCTTTCAAGAGAGCTTTTGAACAAAGCTCAGGGCCTCCTCTTTAAAAGAGGGCTCTATGTATATTCGGAAGATGGCAATATCGCGAAGACCTCTTAATATGTCAGAGGTTTGACGAACGCTTGAGGTGCGCTTGCCATCCGTTATCATTATATCCTCGTCAAGAACGCTCTTTTTCGCAATATCAAAGCGGAGGTCCTTTTCGCTATATCTCTCAAGCATCCTTGAACGCACATATTCAAACTCTGCATCAGAGTTAGTTACAAAAACCTGTCTAAAGTGTTCTCTAAAAAGCACTCGCCTAACACCAACCCTGTTTGGTTCTTGTAAAAATAGCGCAAAAACCTGCGCATCCGTCATTCTATGAAAACCCGCTTGGTCTAATTTACCCTCCTTAAATAGTTCTTCAAGAAGTTCACGCAAGTGAATGTTTAAGATTCTTACAACCTTATGGAAATAAACTTGAGCATACATGAAATATCTACCAACAACAAAGCTCTCAAGCGCCCTCAAAGCAGAGCTGTGAACGCCTAAAAGGTTATTACCAATCAAATGAAGATTACTTAGCATCCTTTGATAATCAAAAAAACCATAGGAAGTTGCACAAAAATAGGCATCTCTTCTTAAATAATCCATCCTATCGGCACCAAGCTCGCCGGTTATGAGCTTCGGAATACCCAAGGAGGCATCCTTCCTAAAAGCAAGCGAGGAGACTATTGAAAGCTCGTCATCGCTATACCCACAACGCTTTAATAACCCAGAGAGCTCCTCATAAAACACCCTTACGCCAATGTCCTCGTGGCTTTTATCGCCGAGAAGAACCTCCGTAGTGTGGGAAAATGGTCCGTGTCCTATATCGTGTAAAAGTCCAGCAATCCGTAAAAGGTGCGCTATCTTTTTGTCTTTTATGCCAGTTAGCTGAAGCATTCTGCCAGCGAGCTCCATGGTCCCGAGGGAATGCTCAAATCTGGTATGCTGGGCGGAAGGAAAGACTAAAAACGCAAGCCCGAGCTGTTTGATAAAGCGAAGCCTCTGCAGCACAGGATGGTCTATTAACTTGATTTCACAATCAAAAGCACGAACGGACGAATGGATGGGGTAAGAAAAATCCTTTATTACGGGCATTCTTAAAAAGATATTTTATATACCCAATAAACTTTCTCAAAAAGCCTTCTCTTTTGGAAGAATATTCAATCCGAATAGGCCAAGCTGGTCGCCCGCGCTGAATATCTTTGACGAGGTTAGCAACCTGCTCAGAAAGACCTTGGACGTTTATCCTGAAATAAATGGGTTTTACATTTTGTAAAAACATGTATGCCCTTTTGAGATGGTCTTCAGAGCCAAGGATATAAAACTCGCACAGTTCTGAGAGAGCTTTGAAAAACTGAGACTCGTTTCGGAATCTGTCTGAGCATATCTGAGCATAAGACGAGGCTTCTTTATAAAGCCCCTCGTTAAACGCATTAACACAAAAAGCTAACGATTCCTGAATGCCTAAGGGAGTCTTTGTAAAACAAAGGCGCGATAAAATCCCCCAGAGCTTCAAAAGTCTGTAGCTAAGGAGTTCAAACTGCGGCCTTAGCTCTCCCTTTACTGAAAGTAGGATGATTGTATCCGAGGGCATTGCATAGATGTCTTTACCCATAAATTGATTACCGGAAATGTCGCAGAAGACGAAAAAGTCAAGCTCAACAAGCACATCACGCCAGCTAAACTTGCCATGCTTAATATGGGTGCGGGCGCACGAGAGAAATCTATCAAGTTCTACTAAAAACCTCCCTTCTCTTCTTACGGCTTGAATATAGCAAATTAGATAAAAGAGATGCTCCTTCTTTGATGGGTCATCGAATACCTCAAGGGCTAACCTCTCTACATAATCGCGATAGCTTAGCTCTATCATTACTTAGATAAAAATATGCAACTTATAATATTTGAGTGGCGTTAGACCCTGAAAAAATAAAGTCAGCGATAAAGCTTTTGCTCGAGGGTATAGGTGAAGACCCAGAAAGGGAAGGGCTTAAGGAAACCCCGGACAGAGTTGTACGTCTTTGGCAAGAGTTCGAAAAACAGCGAGATTTTAACTTTAAAGTCTTTGAGGAGTTTGGAAACTACAATGA
>JANWVD010000127.1 GCA_025057715.1 Aquificaceae bacterium
TTGAGTTTGAGTTTTCCATAGTTGGCGTAAGAAGCCAAAGCGGGTTAATAAATACCTACCCCATTGCAATTAATTACCATAAGGATGGGATACTACTTTACAACCATGTATCTCAGATAGATGTAAAAGAGGCTAAAGAGATAGTTTCGTCCTTGCTCGAAGAGCTAAGCATCGTTGGTCTTTTGGTAGTTGAATTTTTTTATGCCAATAGACCCATAATCAACGAGCTTGCGCCAAGACCTCACAATAGCGGGCATTTTACCTTAGATGCTTGCTATTGCTCTCAGTTTGAAAACCTAATAAGGGCTCTATTTGACCTCCCGCTTGGCTTAACTGATTTAAAATTAATGGGGGGGATGGTAAATATCATAGGATTAGTCCCGGACTTTAGAAAAATCTTAAAGATTAACGGGGCAAAGCTCTATTGGTATAGTAAAGAACCAAGACCTTTAAGAAAGTTAGGACATATAAACTTAGTCGCCGATACCTACGAGAAGCTAAAAGAGCGTATTAATATCACTTTAGGTGCCATATATGAGTCTCCTTAAGGATTTTCTTGGTAAAGTCGGGGAAGGGTATTTGCTCCTTGATTCAGAAGGGCGCGTTCTTTTGGCTAATGACTTCCTTTTAAAGCGCGGGCTTATATCTCAAGTTAGTGAAGAGATAGCTTACTATCAATGTCTTAAAAACCTAACTGCCATAAGCTGTGTGGCAGAAGCGCTATCTGAAAAGCGCGAGAGCTATTGTCAGTTTTCTCACGAAGAATGCGAATATGCGCTCTTCGCCTTTCCGGGCGGCGAGCTCTGCATCGTTAGGATTACGGATGTAACCGAGTTCAAGCGCTACGAGCGCTCAAAGAGGCACTTTGTGGCGAACGTCTCTCACGAGCTAAAAACCCCGCTTGCGGTTTTGCAAAGCATACTTGAAACCCTTTACGACGAAGAGGAAAACCCCCAAAAGAGAAACTTTTTGGAAAAAGCCCTGAGAAGAGTTGACGAGCTAAATAGGTTAGTAAGAGACTTGCTAATACTGACCAAGCTCGAATCTGGAGAAGAGAGGTTAAGACCTGAGAGAATCGGGCTTTGCTCGCTCGTGGAGGAGGTTTTTGAGCTTTTTGAATCTCAGGCAAGCAGTATGCAAGTTAGTATGGAAAATAAAGTCCCCGAGGGCTTTAGCGTTTTTGCAGACCCGGAAAAGCTCTTTTTGCTTTTGAAAAATCTCGTAGATAATGGAATTAAATACAACAAAGTGGGCGGTAAGCTCACGATTTCTGCTTACGAAGATGGTCGCTTTAGCATAATATCCGTAGAAGATAGCGGAATAGGTATTCCAAAAGAGCACATACCCTTCGTTTTTGAGAGGTTTTACAGGGTAGATGACTCTCGCTCAAGAGATTTAGGCGGAACTGGGCTTGGACTTTCAATTGTTAAGCATATTGCGCTTTCTCATGGTGGCAAGGTTGACCTAAGCAGCAAGGAAGGTGAAGGCAGCGTCTTTAGAGTTTATCTTCCTTTGGGGGGTTGACGGGGGGCTTTGCCCCCCGTCGTGTTTTATTTTTTATAAAAATGTTAAGGATTGTGCTTGGCATCCTTGGGTTGATTGCGCTAATCTTTGGCTCCTTGGCGTTTTATCTCTCAAGGGATTTGCCGGATGTTAGGGCGCTAAAAAGCTGGCAACCGCCGGTTGCGAGCGCAGTTTTTGACGCAAAGGGCAGGCCAATGGGCGATATTGCAATTCAAAGAAGATACTTTATGCCCATTGAAAAGATTCCAAAGCACGTCAGACAGGCCTTTATCTCAGCCGAGGATAAAAACTTCTATAGCCATCCAGGCATAGATATCTTTGCAATAGCAAGGGCGAGCTTGGTAAATATTCGCGCTGGAAGGGTAGTCCAAGGGGCTTCTACGATAACCCAGCAACTTGCAAGAAATCTGTTTTTAACCCCTGATAAAAGCTGGAAAAGAAAGATAAAAGAGGCAATACTTGCTTTGAAAATAGAAAGAAACTTTAGCAAAGATAAGATTCTCGAGATGTATTTAAATTACATTTACCTCGGTCAAGGCGCTTATGGGGTTGAAGCTGCCTCAAAGGTGTATTTTGGAAAGAGCGTAAAAGAGCTCTCTATAGACGAAGCGGCGATTCTTGCCGGGCTTCCAAAGGCGCCAACTAAGTATAACCCCTATAGAAACCCAGAGCTAATAAAAGCAAGGAGAGATTACGTCCTTAAAAGAATGCACTTAGACGGGTTTTTGACCTCGCAAGAGCTCCAGACTTTGATGGAAAAGCCCATAGTTTTAAATACCCAGAAGCGAAACAGCAATGCGGATTACTTTTTGGATTACCTTAAAGAATACGTTCTTGACAACTTTGGCGAGCAGGTGTTTGCAGGCGGACATAAAATCTATACGACGGTGGATTTAGACCTTCAGGAGGTTGCAGTAAAGGCTTTAAAAAACGGGGTGCAAGCGGTTGCAAAAGAGAACGGAATTCGGCTATTACCCGAAGAAAGAGAAAGAGTCGCATCTCTTTACGAGCAACAGAGCGTGGATTTATCAAAGAAAAGAATCTATATA
>JANWVD010000128.1 GCA_025057715.1 Aquificaceae bacterium
CTCGAGGGTGGTTTTAGGTAAGATTCCACCAAGCCAGAGCGTCAAAACAGCACCAACCCTTTTTCGTCTTGAGAGTGCTTCCGGGCTAAGACTCAAAAGCTCGCTAATTAATGCGCGTGCTTGCTCGAGCATGGCTTGACAATTTTGGGATTTTATTAGTATAGTATAAAGAGGAGGTAAGTTTGACGCTGATAGAAGTTTCAGAAGGAGAGTCTTTTGAAAAGGCTTTAAAGCGCTTTAAAAGGGCGGTTGAAAAAGAGGGCATAATAGCAGAGGTGAAAAGAAGGCAGTTTTACGAAAAGCCGAGCGAGAAGAAAAAGCGCAAAGAGCGCGCTTCTCGCAAAAGGATAATAAAAGCTCTAAAGAAGAAAAACCTTATATAGCACCTCGGGACAAAATAGAGGTTAAAACTTTCGTAGAATTGCCGTCCAAGTTTTGGAATTGTATGCCTATAAAGGTTTTATTTTCTAATTTACGACAATGTTTAACTACACCTTTTAGCTCCAGATTTGGAAGTCTGAGAAGTAAAGAGCTCCCAATAGATGGAGAAGAATTAGAATTTAACAAAAGACCTGCGCCGCCTAAACTTAAATCTGTTACTGTCGCTGTTAGCTCTTCCGTGAGCAGGACCTTTGCCGGTATGTTAACAGAGACTCTTTTAAATGCTCTGGCTTTTGATGGTTCTAAGTTTGAATGCGCTAAGATTGCGGTCCTACCATCAGCTTGGATAATGTTGGTATTTAAACAAAAGCGGGTTGTATTTTCCTTAAGGAATGTAAAGCGGGCTTGTTTTTGCTCAGAAGTGCGTGAAATAATTTTATCTAACATCAATACAACACCATGATGGCAATTTTGCCAAACAATTGCCTTAAATAAAGCACCCTCTACGAGCAAGAATCCGGGCTGGAGCTCATCTATGTCATTTGAGCTCAGTAGGTCTTTCTTGGTAAACCCGAGCTTGGTTTTAAGTTCGTAGATATCTTGCGAGAGCTCAAAGTTGGACTTTAATAAACCTCTTGCCATTGCGGTGAAGCGTTCCGGCTCTTTTAAGAGCGTGCTTGGCTCTTTGATATTACTCGCAAGGTTTAGAAAAATGTCCATTTCATGTTCTGAAAATTTATGGGGTTTTAAATCTTTATATCGCCGTATTGACCCCTTGAAAAAGGCGTTAAATGTAAAAGCAGAAGTAAATAGTAAAATGGTAAAGAAAAAGACTAACTCTTCCCACATTGGGCTAAATCTTGAAGGTAATGCTGTGCCTCGAGCGCAGCCTTGCAACCTTCGCCAACGGCTATTGCTACCTGACCGCTTGCACCTTTTCTACAATCACCTGCGGCGAAAACTCCCTCTACGGAAGTTTGCAAGCGCTCGTTTGTAACAATATAACCTCTTTCATCAAGTTCTATGAAACCCTTTAAAAACCAAGTATTTGGCTCAAGCCCTATAAAGACAAAAAGACCTTCTACGGGAAGGTGAGACTTTTCACCAGTTTTAGTATCCTCGAGTATGAGCCCGGTCATTGCATTATCTCCCACAACTTGAGTTACCACTTTATTTGGTAAGAATTCAATCTTTTTGTTGGCAAGCACCCTCTCGCGAAGGGTCGGCTGAGCACGCATTTGCTCGCGACGATGTATTAAATAGAGCTTTTTTGCAAAGCGGGTTAGAAATAGACTCTCCTGAGCGGCAGAATCTCCACCACCCACTACTGCTATATCAAGTCCATCAAAGAGAGCTCCATCGCACGTTGCACAGTAAGAAACGCCCCTGTTTAGAAACTCGGCTTCACCCGGCACTCCCAGCTTCCTCGGGTTTGAACCAACCGTTAATATGACAGCTTTAGCAAACAAATCGGCGCTTTGGGTCTTTACTTTGAAGAGACCTTCTTCTTTACTGATTGAGATGGCTCCATCTTGTTTAATCTTTAAACCAAAGCGTTCCGCCTGGAGGCGGAATTTATCACTTAGGTCAATACCGCTTATGCCATCTGGAAAGCCTGGGTAGTTTTCCACAAGGTGGGTTAATGCTATCTGCCCACCAAAGACATGCTTTTCAAGAAGCAAGGTATTTTGTTTTCCCCTTGCGAGATAAAGCCCCGCGGTCAAGCCCGCGGGACCGCCGCCCACTACTATGCAATCAAAAAGACTCATGCATGGTTTTTAATCATCTGTCTAAGAGCCTCTTTTGGCTGAACGCCGATGCGAGTATCTACCACTTCCCCGTTTACGAAGAGCATAACTGTTGGAATAGCCCTAATACCGTAACGCATAGCGATGTTTGGGTTTTCGTCTGTGTTTAGCTTTGCAAACTTGACCTGACCTTCCATTTCGCTAGCTAATTCTTCTATTAGCGGGGCTATGATTCTGCAAGGACCACACCAGGGAGCCCAGAAGTCAACCACTACAGGTATCTTCGAGCTCATTACTTCCTCGTTCCAATTGCTCTCTGTTAGCACCAAAACCGCCATCTAAAGACACCTCCTTTTTCAGTATCTCATAAATTTTTAAAATACGCTC
>JANWVD010000129.1 GCA_025057715.1 Aquificaceae bacterium
GTTTTGCTTGATGAAAAGTCCTTAAAAGAGCACAAGCCAAAGCTCGTTTTCGTGGACGAAAAAAATAGACCAAGAGAGGAATAGCTTTGATTGGCAAGGTTTTCAGAATTTTCCACGAAAAGGGCGGCATACTCAAAGCGCTTGAGCTTTGGGAATGGTTTGAATCTCTTAATCCAAAGGAGCAAAAGCTTATAAAGCACTACTTTTCCCTAAAATCCATTAAAGAGCTTAAGTTTCCCTTTAGAGCTAAACACTTTGACTCTGGGGAAGTGGATACTCTTGGTTATACAAGAGCTACATTTCTTGGAAGCATTGCTCAAAGAGCTCTTCTTGAGCGAGATTATCAAGGGGCGAAGTGGCTATACACAAAAGCTCTTGAACTCTCTGAAACTCCCTTGGAAAAACATTTGATACTTAATGACCTGGTGTTGCTATCACAAAAGCTAAAGGATTTTGATTTGATAGAGAGCTACGCTCTTTCGCACGTTAACCTATTTTTAGAAAGTGGGAGAGATATTCTAAAAGATGGTCAGAAAATTCAGCTAAACTCGCTTGAGGTAATAGTTTACTTACTTGAAAGAAAGGGTGAGGTTAAGAGAGCTTTAGAAATTATGCAAAAATTAAGGGAAGTTGGAATAGAGCATCCGTTTTATAATGAGGTAAAGGCGCGCCTTGAGAGCAAGCTCGAGGTTAATTAGAAAAATTGTCAGGGCTCAAAGGCAGCTAAAGCTAATACCGGAGGGCTGTAACATCCTCGTGGCACTCTCCGGGGGTGCGGATTCCGTGGCTTTAACGATAGCTCTCATTGAGTTAAAGCACTTCCTTAAGTTTAGAAACTTAGCTTTGGCGCATGTTAACCATTCTCTTAGAGGTGAAGAATCCAAAAGGGACGAAGACTTTTGCATTGAATTTGCTAAACAATTGGGGCTTGAGATATTTATCCAAAGGCTTGACCCATCAAAAAAGAGGGGAAACACCCAAGCATGGGCAAGAGAGGAAAGATACGCTTTTTTTAGAGAGCTCTTAAAAGCCGAGGGTTTTGAGCTAATTGCGACGGGGCATCATCTAAGTGACCTCGTGGAGACTGCGATTTTATGGATTTTAAGAGGCGCAGGGCGAGAGGGTTTTTTGGGGTTTGAGCCAAAGGAGGGGGCGGTAGTTAGACCTCTTTACTTCGCCCGTAAGGGCGAGATTTACGAATTTTTAAAAGAGAAATCCCTTTGTTGGGTCGAGGATTCGAGCAACGAGAAGCTATGCTATGCAAGAAACAGGATAAGGAAAGAGATAATGCCCGTGTTTGAGAGTATTAACCCGAGGTTTGAAGAGGCTTTCTTGAGGCTTAGGGAGATTCTTGCAAGCGAAGAGGAGGTTTTAAAAATGCTTAGCAATAAGTTAAATAAAGAGGCGTTAGCTGATGCACCCCTCGCTGTGAGAAGAAGAGCGATAAGAAAAATGCAAAAAGGGCTTAACTTTGCTAAAGTAGATGAATTGGTAAAGCTCTTGGAGGGTGGTCATAATGGCTTATTGAAAAGTAAGAGAGGGGGCTTAAAATATTAAAAAATGCAGTGGGCTAAGAGTGTTCTCATATGGATTGGAATAATCGGAATCATGGTTTTGTTTTTTAATATGTTTGGGGGTAAAAGGGGTCAAGAACACACAAAAACCAGCATAAATACCATATTAGAACTCGCAGAGCAGGGTAAACTCGAGAAGGTAGAAATAAGAGAGAATGTCCTAAAGGCAAAAACCACTGACGGACAAAACCTGCAAACTGGGGTGCCGCCAAGTTTTGACATAGTAGGTAAATTAACAGAGCAGGGAGTAAGAGTAGAAGTTGCAACACCAGAGGGCAATAGCCTTTTTTTGACATTCTTGATATCTTGGCTTCCGATATTGGTTTTTATTGGAATATGGATTTTCATGATGCGCAATATGAATTCCGGTGGAAACCCCGGGTCGAGGGCTTTTAGTTTTGGTAAAAGTAGGGCAAAGGTTTATATTGACGAAAAGCCAAAGGTCACTCTTGGGAATGTCGCGGGAATGCAAGAAGTTAAGGAAGAGGTCAAAGAAATCATAGAGTATTTAAAAGAGCCGGTGAAGTTCCAGAGGCTCGGGGGAAGACCGCCAAAGGGCGTGATGCTCTATGGCGAACCCGGCGTTGGCAAAACCCTGCTGGCAAAGGCTATAGCTGGTGAGGCTCATGTGCCTTTTATATCGGTTTCTGGCTCTGACTTTGTTGAGATGTTCGTGGGAGTTGGCGCAGCCAGAGTAAGAGACCTATTCGAAACCGCCAAAAAGCATGCGCCTTGCATAATCTTCATAGACGAAATAGACGCAGTAGGGCGCTCAAGGGGAGCTGTTAATTTGGGTGGAGGACACGACGAGAGAGAGCAAACCCTTAATCAGTTGCTTGTCGAGATGGACGGCTTTGATACATCAGAAGGCATTATAGTAATGGCAGCAACAAACAGACCAGATATCTTAGACCAAGCTCTATTAAGACCCGGGCGCTT
>JANWVD010000012.1 GCA_025057715.1 Aquificaceae bacterium
GGATAGAAAAGACGAGCTTGGGCTTTTACAAAACTCTTTTAGCGCCATGCTTAGCAGTTTAAAGGGGATAATTCAATGGCAAATGGACTTTATTAAGATGATTACTCATAGCTTAAAAACTCCTCTTACTTACATAAAAGGTCAGAGTGAGATACTAATTGAAAGAAAACTCGAAGAGGAATCGGTGAAAAATGCTATAATAGGCATAAATCAACAGGCTATAAAGATGGAAAAATTGATTAATCATCTGCTAACTTTACTTAGGTTAGAGTCGCATTTGCCACTAAAAGAGGAGAGCTTTAGTATAAACGAGCTTTTTGCGCAAATAGAAGAGGAATACGAATACATAAAGCACGAAAGAACCTTTCGGGTAGAGTACACAAAAGAGGAAGAGATAATCTCTGGAGACTTAGAATATCTAAAGTTAGCAATAGGTAGCTTAATAGAAAACGCTTATAAATACACAAACGAAGGCGGAAGAATAAGACTTTACTTTGCACATAGGTGCATATGCGTCGAGGACGACGGGATTGGGATTGAAAATCCGCATATGGTGGGAACGCCTTTTTATAGGGAATATCAAGATAAAGAGGGGTTTGGGCTTGGGATGACTATCGTAAAGGCAATAGCAGAGAGGTCAGGGCTGAAGTTTAAAATAGAGAGTAAAAAGGGCGTTGGCACAACAGTAAGGCTTTGCCTATAATTTTCCCTTATGAGAGTATTAGCGCTATTAATAATTAGCCTTTTACTCTTAGGCTCTTGCAAGAGCTCTCATGAGTTTTATGGTTTTTTTTACGACAAACCCGCACAGGATTTTAAGCTGAAAGACCAAGATGGGCAAAGTAGGTCTCTTTCAAGTATCACAAGAGATGGCTCTATAGTGCTTCTATTCTTTGGATACACCAATTGCCCAGATATTTGCCCTGATAGTCTATCTAAAATGCAAAAAACCATCGAGCTGCTTAAAAAAGACTCATCGAGAGTAAAGGCTGTGTTTATAAGCGTAGACCCAGAGCGAGACACCCCGGCGGTTTTAAAGTGCTATATGAGCTACTTTGGACCTTCGTTTATTGGGCTAACTGGCAAACCTGAGGAGATTGCCTCTGTGGCAAAAGCTTATAACGCATACTATACAAAAGTAAAAAGCGATTCTGCGCTTGGATACTTAATAGACCACACTGCTACGATTTATCTTATAACCCCGGATATGAAAGTAAAACTTCTTTACACTATGAATAAACAAGAGCCAAAGAAAATAGCGGAGGACATAAGATTCCTTCTCTCGGAGAAGTAAGAAACTTTTTACGGCAATACCCCCTTGACTTAACAGAAGACACAGAAGAGAGGTTTTATCTTTACCTCACAGAATTAAATCGCTGGAATAAGGTTCATAATCTAACAGGACTGAGAGATTGGCAAGAGATTTTAAAAGAGCACTTCCTTGGCTCTTTATTAGTTCATAAGTGTCTTGAGAAGATGGGAATTGATATAGAAGGCTTTGATATTTTGGATGTCGGCTCTGGCGCTGGCTTTCCGGGCGCGGTTTTGAAAATCTTTTACAAAGAGAGGGTGAAAATGACGCTCTTAGAGCCATCTTGGAAGAGATGCTCTTTTTTAGAAAGCCTTGATAGTAGGCTAAATATCGGCTTTAGGGTAATATGCAAAAGGGCAGAAGAGCTCGAAGATAGGTTTGACTTAGTTTTGAGTAGAGCAATCGATGGGGGGCTTTTAAAGCTTGGTGTTTTAAATGAGCTTTCAAAAAAATATGTAATTTATATGCTTGGGGAAAATCAGGCAAAAGAGATAGATTCGTGCGAAATTTCCGTGAAAGATATTAAATCTTACATGCTCTTTCTTGCAAAGACCAAGTAGCCTGTATGGGCAATCATGTTATCTTCTGGTCTTAGTCTATCGGGGTTTGTTTTATAGTTGCGAAGCAGTATCTCAAGGACTTCTACGGCATCAAAGCCCTTTAAGGCAGAGAGAAGCGAGCTTACTTGGTTTGCCGTTGGTAAAATCCAAGCTACATTGGCGCCGGGCTTTAGGACATATCTTAATTTATCAAGATAATCAGTTGGGTTTTTAACATCAATAAAAGCACAGTCAAACTCTGAAGATTCTAAATTAGCATCCAAAAAGTCGCAGTTAAGGGACTTAACCTCTTTACATAAACCAAAGCGCTCCCAGTTTTTCAAGGCTCTTGATTGAAACTCCTGTCTTAGCTCTATGGTGGTTATATTTTTGCAAAGCTGATAAAAAACGGCGGTAGCTGCGCCAACGCCAGTGCCAAACTCTAAAAGGGATTTGTTCTCATTTAGACCGAGCTTAAAAGCGCAGTAGAAGCTATCTTTTGGGTAAAGTATCTGGGTCCCTCTTTCAAAGCCGTATAGAATTATCTCTTCAAGCGTTGGCTTAAGGAGTAAAAAGCCATTTACATATGAGCCTTGAGATTTGTCTATAATATCCTCAAAGCGGATGGTTTTTCCTCTGTAGCTTAAGCTAAAATCCTTTGATAGTTTTTTGAGATATTTTCTTTCATCTATAAAAATAAGTATGTAATCGCCTTCTTTGAAGCTCATCTAAGTTCAAGGATTGCTCTGCCTAAGCTGTAAGATGCCATGGCAAACTTAAGAGCGTTTTGCTCGTCTTTGAAGCTAAGATTTTCGCGCGCAACTTTATGAAAGAGAAACTGATAGCTATAGAGAGTTTGATGGTTTTTCGAATAGGGGCGGGCTTTTGAGAGCATAAAGTATGAGCGCTTAAAGCGCTCGTTTAGGATATGTTTATTCGGACTAAGCTCCTCTTGGTGAGAGAGGACCTCGAGAGCATAGATGATGTGGCTTGCAGACCTTAGGTGCGATGGGCTTTTAAAATCACATCCTGTTTTTAGCTGCTCTTTTGCAATAGAGATGAGCTCTCCGTAGGGGCTTAGTTCGTAAAGCGCTGATAGCCTTGCTTGCAAAAGAGAGCAATCTTGCAACTGCATAGAGTAATATTTAAGCCGTGAAGGTGCTCCTTGTTGAGGATGACGGGCTGCTTGGGAATTCTTTAAAAGAGTATCTCAAAACTCAGGGGATTGTTGCCGATTGGATAAATGATAGCAGGGAGTTTTTTGACCTGCTTGAGGTTTCAACTTACGATGTGATTGTTATGGATTTGACAATGCCACACTTAAACGGGGAAGAACTCTTATCAAAACTAAGAGAAAAGGGTGATTTAACGCCAGTTTTGATACTTACGGCAAAGTCTCGCCTTGAGGATAAGGAAAATTGCTTTAGCTTAGGCGCAGATGACTTTCTTACAAAGCCCTTTGAGCCCAAAGAGCTCTTGCTTAGAATCCGTGCGCTTCATAGGAGGGTATTTAGAGAAGAAATAATAAAAATTGGGGATGTTTGTTTAAATATCTCAGCGAAGCGAGCTTTTGTAAAGGAAAAAGAGTTAAAACTTAGCATGCGAGAGTGGATGATTCTAAAGCTTCTTGCACAAAGAAGGGGGAGCTTTGTGTCAACTGAGGAGATTTTAAACTACGTATGGGGGGATGAATTAGTCGGTGAAGAGGTCGTAAGAACTTACATAAAAAACCTTCGCAAACTTTTGCCAGAGGGGTTTATAAAGTCTCAAAAGGGGAGAGGATATAAAGTAGATGAGTGAAAAGCTCAGGCTTTATGGGATTCTTTTTGTTCTTCTAACTATTGGTTTTAATCTTGTAAATGCGCTTGCTATAAAAAGCACAGAGGGTTTTTTGGAAGAAAATGCTTATAAAATAGCCTTGATGCATTATATGATATATAAACAAGATGCTTCACATAGGGGGGATGAGCACTTTCAGGTTGGTGCAGACACACATAGATACAGAATTTACGAATTTGGGTCGCAATCTGGATTAGATTCGAGCGTAATTATAGGTGTTAATAAAGAATTCTTTCAAGAAAGACTGAAGGCTTTGGTTTACAGGCTTTTTATGATTGAGTTTTTTTTGATTGCGTCAATAGTTTTGCTATTTCAGCTAATGTTTGAAAGATACACGAGGAAGATAAGGGAGCATCAAGAGTGGCAAAGGATGTTAATCCTTGGGTTAAATCACAGGCTTGGGAACTTTCTCTCGGTTCATAAGTTAAATACGGCGATACTTCGCTCCTTTTTAGGAGACGACGAGAGGATAATCCGCATGGAGCGCTCGCTTGAGAAAGCAACGGCGGATTTTAGCATTTTTGTAAACCTTCTTAAAACAGACTCAAAGCCCAAGCCAAAGCTTTTAAACATAAAGCCCTACTTAGAAGCTACGATAAACCTCTTTGAAGAGGAGTTGCAAGGTAAAAGGCTCAGACTTAGCTTAAAAGACCTTTCTGTGAGGATGGAAGAGGCGGACTTAAAAGACCTTCTTTATAATTTAGTAGGCAACGCCATAAAGCACTCTTCGAGAAATATAAGCATAAAGACTCTCAAAAATAGAGGAAGGGTAATACTTGCGATTGTTAATGACATTTCAAGCACCAAAAGCTCGGGAATGGGACTTGGGCTTATGCTGGTTCAAAACATACTAAAGCGCTACAGATACGAGATGAAACTAAAGGTAAAGAGGCGCTATTCGGTTTTTGTCTCTTTTAAGCTATAGAGCTCAATCCTTTCTTGAAAGCCAGTTTGGAGGTCTTTTAGGGTGAAAAATGAGCCTGACTTTTCCTCTTGACCAACAAGGGCAACAAAGCGAGCACCAACTTTATTGGCAATCTCAAGACCCTTCTTTGGGGGTTTGAAAATTAAATCAACGCGCCTATTAGGCGCACAAAGATGTTTATAAACCTTTAGGGCATAATCCAAAACATCGCCAAAGGCAATAACTAAGATAAGCTCATCCTCTTTAACTTCAAAGCTTAGCTCTTCTGCAAGCCTTTCAAGACCTACGGCAAAGCCAACGGCGGGGGTTTTAGGACCGCCAAGCTCTTCAACAAGATAGTCATACCTACCGCCTGCCATCAATGTAAGAGAGCTCTTTAAAGAGACAAACTCAAACACGCTTCGCGTATAGTAATCAAGACCTCTCACAAGCCTTGGGTTTATAACATAGTCAATTCCTAAGCTATCAAGGGCGCTTTCAAGACCATCTTGATGGGTTTTGCAATCGCTGCAAAGGTAATTTATGGCAAAGGGGGCTTCTTTTGTAGCTTCTTGACAGGTTTGGACCTTACAATCAAGCACTCTGAGGGGGTTTTTATCCATTCGCTTTAGGCAATCTTGACAAAGGCTATCTTTAACTGAATGCAAATACTCAATGAGGGCTAACTTGTAATCAGGTCTGCAAACTTTGCAACCGACTGAATTTATCTCAAGTCTAAATTCTAAGTTTAGTTCTTTTGCTAAAAGCCATAGAATCTCAATAAGCTGGGCGTCAATGTATGGCTCTGAAATTCCAAAGACCTCTGCGCCAAGCTGATGAAATTGTCTATAGCGACCTAATTGAGGTCTTTCGTGGCGAAACATCGGTCCTTCGTAAAAGAGCTTTACCCAGGGCTTTGTGTAGAGTTTATGCTGAAGGTAGGCTCTTACTGCGCTTGCGGTTCCTTCTGGTCTTAGGGCAAGAAGTCTTTGCTTGCTGTCGCTAAAGGTAAACATCTCCTTTTGGACAATGTCAGTTAGCTGACCAACGCCGCGCTGAAAGAGCTCTGCATATTCTACAATTGGGAGGATGATTTCTTGAAAGTTTCGCTCTATGAGCTTTGTTCTGAGGGCTAAGCTTATTTTCTTTATGCGCTCGTTTTTTTCACCAAAAATGTCATGAAAGCCTCGGGGGCTTTGTAAAGACTCCATAGACATACCTTTAAGCATAATACTTTAAAATAGCTTACCAAGGAGGAAAGATATGCAAACTCAGGGCGAGAGCTATCCTATGTCTATAACTGAGCTTATGGAGATGGAGAGCGAGTTTTCAATCAAGGCCTACATCCTTATAAAGGCAGACCCGAGGGAGATACCTTCAATTATGCTTGCGCTCTCTACCTTTGACGGGGTAAAGACTGCAGACGTTGTGACAGGACCGTACGATATCATAGTCTTTGCAGAGCTTAAAAACCAAGACGAGCTTGGAAGGCTTGTTATTACCAAGATTCACGCCTTAGAGGGGGTTAGAGAGGCTCTTACCTGCGTGGTTGTAAAGGTATGAGCCAATATCTAATTCTTGGGGCTTTACTCTCTTCAATTGGGCTCTTTGGACTATTGGGCTTTAGAGCTTTAGGTAAGAGGTTAATTAGCGCCAATATATTAGCAAGCGGGGTTTTTATTTACTTAGTATCAAGCAATGTTGGAGACCCAGTTCCGCAAGCGCTTGTGTTAACTGGTCTTGTGGTTTCTGTTAGCGCCACTGCGCTTGCCGTTGCGCTAATTAAATTAGTTTATGAGCAGTGAGCTTGGGCTTCTTGTAGGATTGCCACTGCTTGGGGTTAGCTTAAGCTTTTTAAAAAAATTAAGGGGGATTTTGCTATTTTGCGTAAGTTTTTTAACGCTTTTGCTTTCGCTTAGGGCTTACTTTAAAAAAAACGGCTTTGAGGAAGTTGGGGGATGGCAAGTTCCGCTTGGGATAGGCTTAAGGCTTGATGAGCTTTCATCAAGCTTTATTTTAATGACTGGGGTAGTTTGTTTTTTTGTCTTTCTTTACGCACTTAGCTTTTTTAAAAGAGCTCCGGGTTTTTTTTGGGTGTTTTTCTTTAGCGTATGGGCTGGGCTGAACGGTTTTTTTCTATCGGAGGATTTTTTTAACCTTTACGTTGCCACGGAAGTTTTATCGCTTGCTGGGGTTAGCTTAGTTGCATCTTCGCGCACAAACAGGGCAATAAAGGCGAGCCTTGATTATCTATTTATCTCTCTCATAGCTTCGCTAATTTACCTAATGGGGGTGGGAATCATATACCTAAGAGCTGGGACTTTGAGCATTTCAGATTTTGCAAGTAAAGAAAGCCCTTCTTTTGAATATGCGCTTGGGCTTATTGCAATATCATTGGCTATTAAGTGCGCGCTATTTCCGTTTCACTTTTGGCTTGCGCCGGCGCACGCAAGCGCTCTTGCTCCAGCGAGCGCTTTGCTATCAGCTCTTTTGATAAAACCGCCGGCTTACTTAATTGCGAGGATAAGTTTGGAATTTGAGACAGGGGAGCTAAAGCTAATTTTTAGCATCTTAGGTTCCATAGCAATAGCCTTTGGTTCAATTATGGCAATGAGGCAACAAACCATTAAGATGCTGCTTGCGTATTCAACAATTGCGCAAGTTGGGTATTTGTTTCTAATGTTGCCGCTTTTTGGGTTTGAAGATTTTAAACAAGATGCTATTAAGGCAATGAGCTTGCACGCCTTTACGCACGCTTTGGCAAAAGCAAGCATGTTTCTCTCTTCGGGGAATTCAATTTATGTGTCTAAAAGCGACGAGCTGTCGCTTATGCCGAGCTTTGCAAGCAGTCATCCGCTAACTTTTTTTGGGATATTCTTCTCTGGCGCTTCTTTGATGGGCTTGCCAGTAAGCGGGGGATTTATTGCAAAGTTTTTGCTCCTTAAAACGAGCATTCAGGTGGGCTTATATCACATTGGCTTAGTTGCAGTCCTGGGGGGGCTTTTAGCGGGGCTTTACATATATCCTTTATGGAAAGAATGCTTTGAAAAGAGTGATAAAAAACCAAGTGGATACATACCAATTTGGATGGAAATTTCGGTCTTTTCTTTAGGGCTTATTTCCTTTATTGGAGGTATTTTCGGGCTTTGATGGGGGAATTTTTAATTTTGAGCTTGCTTTTAAGCTCGTTTTTGGCAGGCGTTTTAAATTCGCTAATTGACGAAAGGGCGAGCAAAACAAGAATTTTGATAAACTTAAGCGCTGGGATATACAAGCTTTTTGTGGTTTTTTATCTATTTAAAAACAAAATCAGTCAAGAGCTCTATTTTGAGATAACACAAGGGGTAGAGGTGGCTTTGAAAGTAGATGACTTTGGGCTTAGTTTTATAATCTTATCGTCCTTTCTTTGGTTTTTGACTACAATTTACGCCTTTGGTTATCTTGAGAACTCTGAAAACAAAAGACGGTTTTTCACTTTTTTTAATCTCTCTATTAGCTCAACAATCGGGATTGCTCTTTCGAATAACTTGCTTAGCTTTTTTTTATTTTACGAGCTGCTGACTTTAAGCACTTATCCGTTGGTAGTGCATAATGGGACCAAAAGCGCATCAAAGGCTGGGGGTATTTATCTAATTTATACGCTTAGCTCTGGGGCTTTGATGCTTACTTCTTTAGGGCTTATTTACGCTCAAGGGGGAAGCGCGAGCTTTACTAAAGGTGGGGATTTAAACTTAATTGAGCTTGCGGATAAAAACCCAACTCTTGCAAAGGCTTTGTTTTTGATGCTGTTTTTCTCAATGGCTGTTAAAGCCGGTATGTTTCCGCTGCACTCTTGGCTTATTAACGCCATGGTTGCGCCTGCGCCAGTTAGCGCTCTTTTGCACGCCGTTGCGGTAGTAAAGTCGGGGGCTTTTGGTATAGGTAGGCTTATTTACTACCTTTTTGGCAAGCAGCAAGTTTTAGAGCTTGGGCTTTACGAGCCGCTTGGCTATCTTGCAGGATTAAGCATATTAATAGGCTCTATATTTGCGCTTTTTCAAAAAGATATCAAAAAAAGATTGGCTTTTTCAACGGTGAGTCAGATGTCTTACATACTTCTTGGGTTTTTAATGGTTGGGGAAGGGGGTATAAATGCTGGTTTATTTCACATATTTGCTCACGGGATTATGAAAATAACGCTATTTATGTGCGCAGGGAGCTACGAAAACGCGCTCGGGGCTAAAAAGCTATCAGAGCTTAGAGCTGTAGGCAGAGCTATGCCAATGACCAGCTTGGCTTTTTTGATATCTTCCTTGGCTCTTGCTGGCTTTCCGATGAGTTTAGGGAGCAAAAGCAAAGAGATGCTAAAGCAAGCAAGCATTAGCGTCGGGTTTTGGTGGGTTGGTCCTTTGCTACTTATAAGCACGGTCTTGACGTTTATTTACCTTGTTTTGCCTGCGCTTAGGATGTGGGTGGGTAAAGCGCCAAAGGACAAGAGAGCTTTGCCAAAAGCTATGAGCTTGCCGATTTTAATTACCGGGGCTTTGAGCTTTGCGCCAATGATTTTAGGGGGGGTCGAAGGGGGGAACTCCCCCCTTCGCTTGATAAAATAAAGCTATGTCAAATATAAGGCTGGTGAAAGCAAGGCAGGTCTTTGACTCAAGGGGGAATCCAACGCTTGAGGTTAGTATTGAGCTAAGCTCTGGGGCAGTTGGCAATGCCATAGTGCCAAGCGGGGCATCAAGAGGGGAAAGAGAGGCGCTTGAGCTAAGAGACCAGGATGGACCCTTTGGCAAGAGGGGGGTTTTAAAGGCGGTAGAGAAGGTAAATAACGAGATTTCAAAGGTCCTTTACGGGGTTAGAGCAGACCTCTTTGAGGTAGATAAGCTCCTGATAGAGCTTGATGGGACTGAGAATAAATCTAGGCTGGGCGCAAATTCCATTCTTGGGGTAAGTATAGCCTTGGCGCGGGCTTTGGCAAAAGAGGCGGGATTGGCGCTTTATAAGTATCTTGGCGGGGAGCTATCTTGCGTTATGCCAGTGCCTTTGATGAATTTTATCAATGGCGGGGTGCACGCCGATAGCGGGCTTGACATTCAGGAGTTTATGATAGTGCCAGCCGGCGCTGAGAGCTTTTCTGAGAGCTTGAGATTTGGGGCTTTGTGCTTTTACGAGCTTAGGGAGATACTTAAAAGCAAGGGTCTTTCAATAGCCCTTGGGGACGAGGGCGGGTTTGCGCCAAGGCTTAAAAATACAAAAGAAGCTCTTGAGATTTTGATGATGGCTATTGAAAAATCGGGGTTTGAGGCAGGAAGGGATATTTACATAGCGCTTGATTGCGCTGCTTCAGAACTTTATGAAAACGGAAAATACAAAATCGAGGGCAAGGAGCTAAGTAAAGAAGAGCTCATTGGCTTTTACAAAGAGCTTATAGAGGAATTTCCAATAGTATCTCTTGAAGACCCAATGGCTGAGGATGACAAGGAAGGGTGGAAGCTAATTACTAAGGAGTTAGGTAGCATTCAGCTTGTAGGGGATGACCTTTTTGTCACAAACAGCGGGATTTTAAAGGAGGGTATAGAAGAGGGTATTGCCAATGCCGTGCTTATTAAGCCAAACCAGATTGGGACACTTAGCGAAACATTTGAAACCATAAGGTTGGCAAGTAGATATGGATATAAATCCATAGTTTCTCATCGCTCGGGTGAGAGCGAGGATAGCTTTATTGCGCATCTTGCGGTTGCTTGCAATTGCGGACAGATAAAAACGGGCTCAATTGCCCGCTCTGAAAGAACTGCTAAATACAACGAGCTTTTAAGAATTGAGGAAGAGCTCTCAAGCAAGGCGCAATTTTTAGGGGTGGGGGTATTCTCTTGGCGAAGGTAGCTCCTAAGGTTTTTCTTTTGCTCTCTTTGGTTTATTTTGTAAATAACCTGTTTTTTTCTGAGTTTAATGTATTTAAAACGTTTCAGCTCCTTAGGGCGAGCGAGGCATTGGATAAAAAGATTGAGCAATACAAACAAGAAAACGGGAAGCTAAAGCAGGTGGCTTCTGCTATAAGGCAGTATCCTGAATTTTACAAAGATAGGTTTGTAAGGCAGTTTTTACTCCTTCAGCGCGAGGGGGAAGAGATTTACCTTCTTAAAACCCAAGAGAGGTGATTTTTAGGTTAAAAGCGTGGGGTTTTAAAAGTAATTTAGGCGGGTTTTTTATTTAGGGGGCTTAATAGGGGATAAGATAGGCAGAATTTAGCAGGTTATAAGATTATAGTTTTGGCATAATTTAGCTTAGGGAGCTCACTAAGCCTAATAGGGGCTAGAGCTGAGATTTAGTTCATAAGAATATTTTTGAATTTTAAGCGACTATAAAAAAGACTTTTTGAAAACCTTTGCGGGAATTCATAGGATAGACTCAAGGAGGAAAGTCATGAAGAAGGTGGTTTTTCTTGCACTTTTTGCGCTCTCTTTTGCAAAGCCGGTTATTGACCCGCCTTTTGCTGATAGGCTCTTTTCCTACATTCACTACACAGAAACATGGGCGGGAACGCCTGCGTTTTTAAAAGATGTTACAACGCCGAATGTTTTGATACTTTACGGCTCTAAAGAAGACCCAGAGATTGTTGCGCTTGCAGGAAGAATAGCTTACTACCTTGGACAATGGACAGAGGATATTGGCTTTGGCGTAGAAGAAATAAGACAATCAAGAATGCCAGAGCTCTTGATAAGCGATGCTGGTTTAAAGGACAAAAAACCAAAGGCGCTCATAGTAGTTGGCGTTAATAACCAAATAGTAAAAGACCTTGGGCTAAGCTTTGAAAAGCCGACCATAAGGCTAATTAAGAGAGACGATATGGAGATTTTGATAGTAGGCGGGGCAGACAAGCAGCAAGTGCTTGAAGCGGGAAGATACTTAGCGGATGTGAGACTAAACTTTAAAGTAGGGGCTTATAGGACATTCTTCAGCTTTGTGGCGCTAAGAGGGCACATAGAAAAAGGGGAGTTTGACGCAGCAGCGAGGGTTATAAAAAGCCCTATGGGGGTATCTGCATGCGGCAAGAACATGGCAATTGCATCGCCGATGGTGGCTCAATGGCCCGAAGAGCTTAAGGCGATTGTAAGATACAGGAATAACATCCTTTATAGCGAGCTACCAAAAGCGATTGAGGAAAAGGACAAAGAGAAAGCGATAAACCTATGGAAAGAGGCGATGCTAACTTGCTATAAGTGCCATCAGGGGATAGAAGTTCCGCAAGTTAGGAAATTTAAACCAGTTGAAAGTATTCATTCAAAACATCAGCTAATAGCTGAGAGCTTTGGTTTGGTAAAAACTGTTGGAAATCAAAAATCTTGTATAGCTTGTCATGCAGGACCAACAAACATAAGGGGCTATGGAAATTGATTTAGGCTGAATAGTTAAGTCTCGTAAAGACGGTTATAATGTGTTTTATGAAAATATGGCTCTTGGCTTTGCTCTTTCTTTTGGTTTCTTGCGCTGGTGTTAGCAAGGAAGAGATAGACAGAAGATTAGCCCTGATAGATAGTCGCATCTCGCAGCTTGATGAGAGACAAAAAACGCTTGAAGATAGAAACGTGCGAATTGAATCTCGCCTTGATTTAATTTCAGAGAGCTTAAGCGCAACAAGACTCGAGGTAGAGAGGTTAAAAGCAGGGAGAGAAAGACAGCAATCTCAAATTACGAGCGTGCAAGCAATTGAAAGACCGCCGCAGACGCAAGTAGTTGAAAGACCGCCGCAGGCTCAGACTTTAGAAAGACAGCCGCAAACCCAAGCTCAAGCACAAGAGCACGAAAAGCTATACGAAGAGGCTTTAAAGCTATATAACTTTAGACAGCTAAATCAAGCAAAGGAGAAGTTCATAGACTACATAAAACGCTTTCCTGCAACAAACTTAACTGACAATGCGTATCTGTGGCTTGGCGTAGTTTACAGAGACCTTGGTGAGCTAAACAAAGCAGAAGCTGTCTGGATGACGCTCGTTGAGAAGTGTAAAAAAGCAGAGCTCCCAGATTGCAACAAAGCACCGGTGGCATTAATGCAGCTTGCTATGCTATTTGAAAGGAGGGCAGAGAGCTCAAAGGCGAGGGAATTTTACGAGATGATTCT
>JANWVD010000130.1 GCA_025057715.1 Aquificaceae bacterium
TATGGATGTTTTCGTCTCTTGGTTTAAATTTAGGTTCATCTTAGCTTTTGAACCAAAACGTCTATTATGCGATTGCCGTGCATTTTGTTAACGGTGAACTTAAATTGCATGTAGGTAAATTCGTCGCCCTCTTCTGGAACTTTTACGAGATTTGACATAACAAAGCCTCCTATAGTATCATAATCATAATCCTCCGGGAGTTCAAAGCCAATTGCCTTTGCGACCTCCTCAACGTTTGCCCAGCCTTTGACCATGTAAGAATCCACGGACAGATTTACAAACTCGCCCTCCCAGCCCTCTGGGACTGGACCGAAGACGCTCATTAAAACATCGTGGAAAGTCACAAGACCGACGAGCTCGCCATGCTCGTCAATAACTAACGCAATCTTGGAGCCCTCCTTGCGAAGGGTGCTTAAGAGCTCCGTTATTGGCATTAGTTCGGGGACGAATATTGACTTCCTTGCAAGCTCGCCAAGCTTTTTATCTTTGTTTTCAGAGAGTGGTACAAGGTCGTTTATTCTGAGGATGCCCTTTATGGTATCTTGAGAACTGTCTGTTATCACTACGTGAGAGTGCTTTCTTTTTAAAAGCTCGGATATGGAACTCTCTACGGTGGCGTCTTCTGGCAGCATAAAGACATCTGGTAGCGGGGTCATTATCTCTCTGACGGTTTTTTCGCTTAGTAAAGAAGCTCTAAGGATAGGCTCGTAAACTGATTGTTGAAAGTAGCCAAGCTGCAGACCTAAGTTTACAAGCTCGATAAAGCTATCTTTTGGATACTCAGGGTTAGCTTTTGGCTCTGCGAGTTTTTTTGTAATGACCTTTGCCATCAATCTAAAAGGGTAAAAAAGCCTGTGAAATAGGCGAAAAAGTGGGTAATAGAGAGGTAAGAGGTGGGTGCTTGAAGGTAGAGCAACGTTTTTAGGCAAAACTTCGCCAAAGAGGAATATGAGCGCGCTTGAGAGCAAAACCGCCAAGGTCGTTCCCTCGCTTCCAAAGGTTTTTAGCAGGATGCTTGCGGTGTAAGAGGATATTAGCACGTTGACTAACTCGTTTCCTATGATAATCGTCATTAAGAGCTCTGTTGGTCTTGAAATAAGGGCGTAAATGGCTTTATAGACGGTGGATTTTACCCTTAGTTTGAGAACTTGTAAGTCAGCACCAAAGAAAACAATCTCCGACGAGCTAAAAAACCCGGAAAGAAGTATCAAAATCAGGATAAAAATAGCATCAATATAGATTGCAGAGAACCCTCCTTCCATTTAGGGAGACCTCCCTGACGCCTTCCTGGCAGTGGCTTTGTCTTTGTTTACATCTATGGAAAAAGACGCAACCTTGGGAAGATGGCTTTGACGGTTCTTCTTGCAAGTTCTCCTGAGTTCTCTTTTGCAAAGCAGAGGAGAGGAGTTCTATAGTGTATGGATGTAAAGGTTGCTTGAAAACATCTTCTATGGGTCCAAGCTCCACGAGATGTCCCATAAACATGATACCGACCAAGTTAGCAATCTTGAGAGCGCTCTTTAAATCGTGTGTAATTAAAAATATTGAAGTGCCTTGAGAGTTAATGGCTTTGAAAGTTTCTATTATCATCGCACGGTGAGATGCATCAAGGGAGGCTGTTGGCTCATCTGCAATTAGCAAAGAAGGGTTTAGAATAAGAGCTCTTGCTATTGCCACCCTTTGGCTTTGACCGCCAGAGAGGGAGGTTGGTTTTTTAGAAAGAAAGCTCTCGTCAAGCCCGGAGGCAAGAAGGGACTTTATAACGAGTTCCTTCAGCTCGGTTTTTGAAAGGCTTATGCCCTGGATTTTAAGAGGTTCTGAGACTATTTCAAAGACGTTCATCCTTGGGTTCAAAGACGAGCGAGGGTCTTGAAATATAGCACAGACATGTTTGGCGTATTCCTTGCCGTAAGAGTAGATGTCTTTATCAAAAAGCATTATCTTGCCAAGGTCTGGCTTTTCGAGTCTTAATATGAGCTTTGCGGTTGTCGTTTTGCCAGAGCCGGATTCTCCAACGAGGGCAAAAATTTTACCCTTGGGGATGGTGAAAGAGACATTAGAGAGGGCAATGGTTGTTCTTTTTTTGATAAAGCCGGTTGAAAATGTTTTTGCCAGGTTTTGAGCCTTTAAAATAGCTTCACTCATTAAATGTTTCTAAGATTTTAGGTTCAAAAAGTGCGATATCTTTGCGGTATTGCATGCCTTCGAAGTGGATTTTCTCTATCTCCTTGTAAAGTTTTGCGCGAAGCGCGTTTATGTTTTTATCCATCATACATATATTTAAGACTCGCCCGCCCGAGGTGTGGAGCTTGCCATCAATGAGCTTTGTGCCAGCGTGGAAAATAAGAGCGTCTTGAGAGAGGTTTTCGATGCCCGTAATTTCCTTGCCGTCTTTGACCTCGGTTGGATAGCCCTCGCTTGCAAGAACTACGCACGCGCAGGCTTCTTTGGTGTGCAACAGCTCTTGGTCTTTGCCCTCCATGAAGTTAAGGATAAGCTCAAGAAGGTC
>JANWVD010000131.1 GCA_025057715.1 Aquificaceae bacterium
ATAAAAACCGCCTGGGTTCCAATGACATATCCAAAAGAGCGCGCCTATTTAATAAGCGAGCTTCAGGATTTAGCAGGAGAGAGAAGAATCACGGACATTATCTACGATGCTATGTATGAAGGCGCAAGCATATGCGATTTGAGGCTTGGGACAGAGATAGTTTGCAGAAGGGTGGAAGAGGCAATAAAAGAGGGGGCAAACATAATCATTCTTTCTGACAAAAACATCTCAAAATACAGAGTCGCGGTCCCTAGCTTGCTTGCCGTATCTGCGTGCTTTGTTTGGCTGTCTCAAAGAGGACTTGCCAGTAAGGTCTCAATAATTGTCGAAACAGGCGAAGCAAGAGATAGCCATCACCTTGCTTGCCTTATCGGCTATGGCGCTTCGGCAATCTATCCTTACCTTGCTTACGAGCTAATAAAAGACCTATGCGACAAAAACGAAATCAGCCTAAGCTACGAAAAGGCAATTCAAAACTACAAAAAAGCCCTAGAAGAAGGTCTTTTGAAAATCATCTCAAAGATGGGAATATCCACGATAAATTCCTACCACGGCGCTAAAATCTTTGACGCGATTTGCTTAAACGAAGATTTTATAAACGAATTTTTCCCCTCCACGCCATTTAGCATGCCAGCAGACGGGATTTTTGAGATAGAAGAAAGCCTAATTCTTAGACACGACGCTGGATTTAAAGACCCAGAACCAAAATTAGACCAAGGCGGCGATATGAAATTTAGGAAAGGTCAAGAAGCCCACGCCTGGTCGCCTCAGCTTGTTAGAGCTCTGCATAAATTTTTGCAAACTAAAAACTACGAAGATTACCTTGAATTTTCCAAGGTAGCAAACGAGGAACATCCTATCTTTTTGCGTCACCTTCTTGAGCCAAAACTCTCAAGCGAGCCAATCCCGATTGAACAGGTGGAATCAGAAGAAGAAATCCTAAAGCGCTTTGTCACGGGCGGAATGTCTCTTGGGGCTCTATCGCCAGAGGCTCACGAGCTAATAGCCCTTGCTTGCAACACCCTTGGGATGAAGAGCAACTCAGGCGAAGGCGGCGAAGACCCGGTTCGCTACTTCACTGACAAAAACTCTGCCATAAAGCAGGTCGCCTCTGGGCGCTTTGGCGTCACGCCTACATACCTTGCAAGCGCCAAAGACATAGAGATAAAAATAGCCCAGGGGGCAAAGCCCGGCGAAGGGGGGCAACTCCCGGGTAAGAAGGTAAATTCATACATTGCAAAACTGCGCTACGCGCAAGAAGGGATTAGCCTAATATCCCCCCCGCCGCATCATGACATATACTCAATCGAGGACCTTGCGCAGCTTATTAACGATTTGAAAGAAGCCAACCCAAAAGCCAAGGTTTGCGTAAAGCTCGTTTCAGAAACAGGCGTTGGGACAATAAGCGCAGGCGTTGCAAAAGCCTACGCAGACATTATCCAAATAAGTAGCGCAGAGGGCGGAACGGGCGCAAGCCCCTATACCTCTATAAAAAACGCGGGAAACTACTGGGAAGTAGGTCTATATGAAGCTCACAAAACCTTGGTGGAAAATGGTCTGAGAGAGCGCGTAAGACTAAGAGTAGACGGGGCTTTAAGAACTGCTAAAGATGTAATAGTGGCTGCGCTTTTAGGCGCCGAGGAGTTTGGCTTTGGGACAGTCACGATGATAGCCGAAGGCTGCGTTATGGCAAGGGTTTGTCATACAAACCAATGCCCCACCGGGGTCGCAACCCAGGATGAAAAGTATCGCTCAAAGTTTAAAGGAAGCCTTGATGGCTTAATAGCCTACTTTAAAGCCCTTGCGCACGAAGTGCGCGTTTATTTATCAAAAATGGGCTTTCGTTCCCTTGGTCAAATCGTAGGAAGAGCGGACCTTCTTGAGCTAAGGAGCGTTGACCACATTCCCGGCTCAAGGCGCTTTAAGCTCGGCGCCCTCGGCTTTAAGGACCTAAGCCAGAGTTCTAAGCTTGAGAGAAACGACAATCCCTATAGAAGCTCTCTTTGTAAAACCTTGGAAGAGGAGGTTTTGCCTTACATTAAAGCCCAAAAGAGATTTAGCAAAACCTACGAGATATCAAACACTGACCGCTCAATACCAGCAAGGCTTTCATACTATATCTCAATCCTTTATGGCGATAGGGGGCTTGAGGAAGATACTATTAACCTAAACTTCATAGGAACTGCCGGGCAAAGCTTTGGCGCTTTTAATCACAGGGGTATTACCCTCACCCTTATTGGAAATGCCAATGACTACGTTGGCAAGGGGATGTATGGAGGCAAAATCATCATAAAGCCAGCGGATGTAAAAGACCCGCATCTGCATGTATCAATTGGTAACACCTGTCTTTATGGCGCAACTGGCGGCGAGCTTTATTGCCTTGGCAAGGCAGGCGAGCGCTTTGGGGTAAGAAATAGCGGCGCAATTGCAATTGTGGAAGGCGCTGGTATGCATTGCTGTGAGTATATGACTGGCGGAATTGTTGTGGTTTTAGGTGAGGTAGGTCAA
>JANWVD010000132.1 GCA_025057715.1 Aquificaceae bacterium
TATTTGTTTTCTTGGTCTTTTTCTTGCTCTTTTCTTATAAGTGGGTAAGACATAGAATGGAATACGCAATAAGCGACGCAGCTTTTGTAAAGAGCGATTATTTAGCCAGCCTTAGCTTTGAAACAAGCGGGAAGCTCATAGAGATTTATCCACAATTAGGAAGCGAGGTAAAATCCGGCGAGGTTCTTGCAAGGCTTGATAGTGAAGCCATTAGCCTAAAGCTAAAAGCTCAGGAGTCTATGATTGAATCTTTAGAGAGTCAGATTCAAAAGCTAAGGTTGGAAAGAGATAGAGTGCTTCTTGAGCTAAAATCAGGGATTGAGGCTGCGGGTTTTAATTTTGAAAGAAGCAAAGCGAGTCAAGATGCAGCTCTTAGGGATTTAGAATCTGCCAAAATTAGCTTAGAGCAAGTCGAAAGAGAGCTAAAAAGAGCCGAAAGCTTATTTAAAGAGGGGCTTTTGCCAAAAAAGCAATACGAGCAAGCGCTTCTTGAATTTAACTTAAGCAAGAAAAGGTTAGAGTCCGCAAACTCCTCTTACGAGGCTTTTAAAGCCCAGACATCTCAGGCTCTAAGTGCTATATCAGAGCTTAAAGCAAAGAAGCTAATTGCAAACGAGTTAGACGCTCAAATTAGAGCCTTGGAAGCTCAGAAAAACGCAATGATTGAAGAATTGAGTGCAATTAAGCTCGAGCTTTCAAAGACGGTGATTAAAGCACCGTTTGACGGCATTGTTGCAAGGAAGTTTGCAAGCGTTGGTGATAATGTAAGAGCAGGTCAGGCAGTGATTGCACTTTTGAAAAAAGACTCAATGTTTGTAGAGGTTCTTCTTGAAGAGACAAGTCTAAAAGGAATTAAAGTAGGCTCTAAAGCCACATTTCGCCTTGATGCCTATCCGGATAAGGTCTTTAAGGGCGAGGTCATTAGCATAAGCCCGGCCACTGCCGCAAGTTTTGCGATTCTTCCAAGAGATACATCCGCCGGGGAGTTTGTAAAGCTGACCCAAAGAGTCCCGGTCAGGATAAAACTAAAAGAAGGACCGATGAATCTTCTAAAGTTAGGGATGGGCGGAGAGGTCAAGATAAAGAGGGAATAGTTGGAGCTCTACGAGCGAATATCAAAGACCGAAAGAGTGATTCTCACCTTTGCTCTAATGAGCGGGGTTTTTATGGCAATTTTAGACACTACGATAGTTGATATCATAGTCCCAAGGCTTACAGGACCGCTTAGCACTGACCTATACGGCGTTCAGTGGGTCATAACATCTTATATGACCGCGGCTGCGAGCGCAATTTTAATAGTTGAGTGGCTTGAGTCATTAATTGGTCTTAGAAGGGTTTTCATGCTTGGGCTTTTTGTATTTACATTATCGTCGTTTTTTTGTGCAAGGGCAAACTCGCTTGAGTGGATGATAGTATCTCGCACCTTTCAGGGCTTTGGCGAATCTCTTATTGTTGTTAGCGCAGAATCATTGCTCTTTTCTGCATACGCGCCAAGTATGAGAGGCGTTGCGATGGGAATATACGGGCTTGGGGTTAGTTTTGCGCCTGCGCTTGGACCAACGCTTGGCGGCTGGATAACTGAGCACTTAAGCTGGCGATGGGTTTTTTACATAAACATTCCGATAGGGATTTTTACTTTGATGCTAAGCGCTATTTACCTTTCTGACTACAAGCGCCAACAAAAGCACTCTTTTAATTTATTTTCTTTTGGGTTTTTAACCATTTTCACAGTTAGCACCTTGATTTTGCTATCTCGCGGGCAAAAAGAAGGCTGGTTTTCAAGTCTTTTTATAGTTTATATGTTTATTTTGGCAGTTGCTTCGCTTACGATGTTTTTTATAAGCGAGCTTCTTAGCAAAAATCCGCTCGTTAATCCAAAGATTTTTAGGCTAAAGGAGTTTAATGTAGCGTTTTTGGTCTATATGTTCGTTCTTGGGTTTTCAATGTATCAGGTGTTTTACTTAATACCACTTTACTTTGAAAGAGTAAAGGGACTTGACACATTTCAAACTGGTCTGAATGTTCTTCCGCTTGCTATTGCAATAGGCATAAGCTCAATAGTTGCGGGCATAATAAGCGATAAGCGCTCGCCGGTGATTGTTTTAATCGTTGCCTTTTTCGTCTATCTTGGGACGGTCTTTGGGCTTTTAAGAAATGTAAGTGCAGATAGCCAGATATCTGAGCTAAGGATATACCTAATTGCCCTTGGGATAGGGATGGGTCTTTTCTTTGCCCCAATTACCCAGCTTGCGCTAAAGGAGCTTGGGGAGATGACCACGCTTGGCGTTAGCTTGATGCACTATATTAGATTTGTCGGGGGCTCATTTGGCACGGCTCTTGCAACAAACCATCTTCAATCCGCCAGCGCTAAAAACTACCAGTCAATTATAGAGCTTCAAGAGCCTGCCTTGGTTAGCCAGTGGCTTGAGCATATGCCGGGGATTTTCGCCCTTGGGGCTTATCAGCAATTTGAGGCG
>JANWVD010000133.1 GCA_025057715.1 Aquificaceae bacterium
CGCTCTACCATAATCAAGGCAATCTTAGAAGGTCTTTCTGAAGCTCTTGAGATTAAGCCAACCTGGGGTCTTCTATCGAGCAAAGAACTCGCTCTTTTGTCTGAGAGAGCTGAGGAATTTAGGAGCAAAGACTGGGTCTTTGGGGTAAAAAGACCCCCAGAGCAAGATGAGGTCCTAACAGGGCTCTATAGATGCCCTGGCGGAACTTTCAGGGTTGGTCTCAAGGTAAGCTCTGGGGCTGTCTCTCAGGTAATTATTAACGGCGACTTTTTTGTAAAGCCTTCAAGGCTTATTTACGACCTTGAAGCATACCTCAAACAAACGCCGATTAGCGATATTGAGAGCCGAATTAGGGAGTTTTTCTCTCAAAGAGACTGGGAGGGTCTTAACCTAAAGGTAGAGGATTTCATAGAGGCAGTATTGTTCCCTCTTAGAAAGCTCGAGGGTGAAGAGCTGGGCTTGGAAAAAAAAACCCTGAATGACATCATTGCTTCCATAGGCGGCAATTTAATACAAAACATCAAAAACGCTAAAGTAATGCTATTGCCCTATTGCGCAAAGCCAAGGTGGTGTGATTATAGACATCTTGACGATTGCGGCGAATGTGGCGGTTGCACCGTCGGCGATGCCTATAGACTCGCATACCAAAAGGGCATGATTCCTATTACCATCACCTCTTTTGAGCTTCTAAGGGACACCCTCCTTTGGTGTGCCAAAAACGGCTATACCTACATAGGCCATTGCTGCGAAGAATTCTTTGAAAAAAGATATGAAATCTTTAACCGCGCTTCGCGCGAGGGGGCAAAGGGCGTCCTTTTTAACATCAAAGGAACAACCTGCTACAGCCTTGGCGTCCAAGAGGAAGAAAGGGCTTACCACGGGGAATTCACCGTAGAGCTCGACCTCATTCCCGAGGTGCTTTCAAAGACCCTCGGAGTCAAGGAAGATGTAGAGGTCCATTCCCAAGACCAACTTAACTTTGACTTTAGCCCATACTTTAAGAGGTTCTCACCGCCATACTACAAAAAGCCCCGTGCAGTTCCTACCCCTGCGGAAGATAAAACCCGCTTAAGCGACGTATTTTTGGGTGAGGCTACAATCAACGAGGATGTAGTCAGCAAAGATAGAGCTCTTAAAGAGCTCGCGAGCTGGATTAAAGCCTCCGAGCGCCCAACGGTCGTGATTGGCCCATTGCTCTTTTGGGACTTTGGTCAAGAGGAGCTATTGCAAAAGGCAAAGGCGTTAGAGAGCTTAATTGCTAAGATTCCCAACCTCAATGTCAAGGTCTTGCCAGATTATAGACCAAAGCTAAAGAGGTATGACCCAGCGATTGAGATGGACCCACCAAATCCGCATCACGCGATTATGCACACCTCAAACGATTTAACGCTTCTTATCGGGGTGCATTGCTACAGAACAGACTTTGTCATAAGGCTTTTAAGGAAGCACACACCCACAAAGGTAGTCGCTCTTTGCGGGCTTTATGGTCATCCGGATGCTCATCTTTCTGTTAGCTTTACGGATGCAAGCACATTAAGAGAGCTCGCGGAGCTTATCTAAGAGTTCTTTTAGGAGATTTATTGCCTCTTTTGGGGACGCAGTTATTTTCTCGCCGGTTTTTCTAACCTGAAGCTCTACAAGACCTTCTTTTAACCTCTTCCCTACAATCAGCTTTATAGGAAAGCCGCAAAGGTCTGAATCAGCAAGCTTAGAGCCGGGGCTTTGGTCTCTATCATCCAAAATCACATCTATGTTTGCCTGCATTGCGCTTTGATAAAGCTCATTTGAAACTTGCCACTGGTCTTTGTCCGATGGATTTACGCAAAGAATTACAGCTTCAAATGGTGCTATATTAGCCGGCCAGATAATTCCAAGCTGGTCGTTGTTTTGCTCAATAATTGCAGGGAGGAGTCTTGATACGCCTATGCCGTAGCATCCCATAAAAAGCGGTGCTTCAGTCCCGTTTTGGTCTGTGAAAACTGCCTTCATGGGCGCTGAGTATCTTGTTCCTAATAAAAACACATGCCCAAGCTCAAGACCTCTTTGGATTTTAAGAGCGCTTTTACAAACTGGGCAAATATCGCCGTCTTGAATCTGGCATAAATCCGCAATCTCTTCTTGCATAGGGAGCTCTTTTCCAATATTTGCATTAAGGACATGCAAGTCGGGGACATTTTTAGCAACGACCCAATTTTTTTTATTTACTGTGCTTTGATCCCATATTAGTCTTATATTTTTAGGCAAGTTTATTGGACCGATAAAGCCCTTTGAAGTGCCAAGTAAGGATGCTACTTCCTCGTCTTTTGCAAGTCTTATGTCTTCAGCTTGTAAGTAGTTTGCTAATTTATCCTCATCCACCGACCTATCACCTCTTATAAGTACCATCACCCAGCTTTGGTTAACTAAATAGAGCATCGCCTTTAGGATTTTGCTCTCTTGCACTGATAGAAACTTCGATAGAGCTTCTA
>JANWVD010000134.1 GCA_025057715.1 Aquificaceae bacterium
GTTTTGCGAGCATCACCTTTTGCCTTTTTTCGGGAAGACGCACATTGCTTACATACCTGATGGATATATATGCGGATTATCAAAGTTAGTGAGAGCAACGAGAGCTTTTGCCTTAAGACCACAGGTGCAAGAGCGCTTAACTGACGAGATTGCAGACTTTCTTGAAGAGAAGCTAAAACCAAAGGGAGTAGCGGTGGTTATGGAGATGGAGCACCTTTGTATGTCTATGAGGGGAGTAATGTCACCTGGGCATTTAACGACTACCTCTGCCTTAAGAGGTGTTTTCTTGAAAGATTTACGCACGAGAGAGGAGTTTTTGAAGCTCATAGGCAGATGAAGATTGCCCTCATTGCGGGCAAGGGAGACCTACCGGAGGCTTTCTTAAAAGGGGCTATAAGTTCAGGAGCGGATGTTTTAGTAGTTGGTATAAATGGCATAACCACCCTAAGGTCTGATATAAAAGTAGCACCTGGGGAGGTTGCGAAGTTAGTAAGTCTTTTAGAAGGTGTAGGCTATAAAGATGTAGTGTTGCTTGGTAAGTTTGAGCCGAAAGACCTCTTTTTGCCTATATTGAGACTCGATTCCCTTGCAACGGAGATTCTTCGCTCTAGTCCGGATAAGAGACCAAAGACCATAATAGAAACCTTTATGAAAAAGCTTGAAGCTCTTGGCTTTTCCTTTCCTGACCCAATGCCGTTTTTGAAAGAGCTACTTTGTCCCAAAGGGCAGATAGTAGGCGAGCCGTCAAGCGAAGCGCTTGAAGACGGTGTATGGGGATTCAAAATCGCAAAAGAAGTTGCACAAATGGACATAGGACAGACAATAACCGTAAAACAAAAATCAATAATTGCAGTAGAGGCAATGGAGGGGACTCAAGAGAGTATAAAAAGGTCGGCAAAATTAGTGGGGAGAGGCTTTAGGGTGATAAAAGTTGCCAGAAAGACCCAAGACCCAAGGATAGATATGCCAGCAATAGGTCCAAAAACTATAAAACTCATGGCAAAAGTTAGGGCTGATGCCATTTTTTTAGAATCTGATAAAGTTATTTTAATTGAGAAAGAAAAAACTATAAAACTCGCAGCTCGTTATTGCGTTGCAATGCTTGGTTTATGCAGTAATGCACTCGATGCACCATCCGGGCTGCCGTCGTAGATTATCTTTCCATCGCTTAAAACTATCGCTCTGTTAAAGTAGTGAAGGAGAGAAAGCCTGTGAGCCACTGCGATAATAGTTTTTTTCTCAAAAGCTCTAAGAATGTTTAGAATAACCTGTTTTTGAGTTTTCTCATCAAGGGCGGATGTAACCTCATCGAGCAGAAGAATATCAGGGTTTTTTAAAAAAATGCGCGCAAGCGCGATTCTTTGCTTCTCCCCACCTGAAAGTTCAGATGGTCTAAGGGGCTGGTCAAGGTCAGAAAAGTCAAATCTCGCAAGCTCAAGAGCTCTGATAAGCTCTGAGGACTCAATAGCCTCACCAAGAGTTAGATTCTCCCTCAAAGTTGCGGAAAAGACAAAGGGCTCCTGGGGGATGAGTAAAACCCTGCTTCGCAGGTTCGATAAAAGCACCTTTGAGAGCTCTTCACCGCCTAAGATTACGCTACCGCTATAGGGTAAAAGCCCCGAGAGAACTCTCAAAAGAGTGCTCTTGCCAGAGCCAGTTTCTCCAAGGACGATGACATGTTCACCATATGGGATGCTGAGGTCTATTCCATTAAGCTGCGCTGAGGTTTCGAGCCTTACCCTAAGGGATTTTATCTCAATGTTTAGGGGGGCACCGCTTAGAATAGCACCCTCCCTTCGCTCTGGCTTGAGGTCTAATATGTTTCGTACCCTTTCAACCGCAGGCAAGTTAGAGCGAAGCTCGAGAAGACCCTTTTGGAATTCCATGAGGGGCATTTGTAAAAGAACGAGCGCCATTAAAAACGAAACAAACTCACCAGGGCTTAGTTGGTTGCTTGCGAGCCTGTAGCTCCCGAAAGCTATAACGAGAGCTACGACGACATAACCAGCTGTGAAGTTAAAGACGGAGTTTAAAGCAAAATAGAGCTCTGAGCGAAAACCCGCATCTTTTAGACGCTTACTTAGGTCGTTGAAATATCCCTCGAAAGTGTTATTTGCTTGCATTGTCTTAACAGTCTCAAAACCAGCGAAGGAGCTAAAAACGCGCTGCGATATCTCCGAGTGGGCAATTTGGGCTTTTTTCAGGCTGTTAGACCTCTTTTCGCCAAAAAAAGAAACGCTCAAAAGAATAACTGGCAACGCCAATAAAAGAAAAAGCGTGAAAACGGCGTCTCTGTAGAGCAAAACGCCAAAGAGAGCAAGGACAACTATGGGCTCTCGCAGGAGCTTTATAACCCACTAACCAAGTAGATTACGAATAAGTCCAAGGTCATAAATCAACTTTGAGACAAAATCCCCGGAAGAGTGCTTGATTATATTACTATAATCGCTGTTTAAAAGCG
>JANWVD010000135.1 GCA_025057715.1 Aquificaceae bacterium
AGTAGCACATGCTATTTTGTCTGACAAGGACGTGCACCCAAAAGAAATTGAGCTATTCAAAAGCATAGTAAAAGTCATGGGTGTTGAAAAAGAATTGCCGGAGGACTACTATCAGCTACAGCCGCTGGAGTCTTTAGTTGGAAAATTGGACACCAAAGTTAAGCAGTTAGAGGCACTTTCCCTGTGTATCAAACGGGAAGGTGGACGAGGACGAATAATCTTTTCTAAGAAGGTTTTGTTCACTGTTAGGTCTCAAAGAAAGTGCTTTAAAGTTGAAATAGCTAAGTCCTTAGCAAAAGTTAGGAAAGATTTTTGGAAGAAGAATACTTAGACAAAACCGAGTAAGGTAAACCAAGCCCCTTTTTAGGGGCTTTCAACTTGTTAAAACCCTATAAATAACTGTCATTATTTTAGCCTTTTCTGCGTTAAGCTCACGCTTTAATTGGACAAAATATGGAATTTGCGGGGGGAGGATTTGAACCTCCGACCTCCGGGTTATGAGCCCGACGAGCTACCAGGCTGCTCTACCCCGCGTGAAACGAAGATTTTACACCTAAAGCTCAATTAAATCAAGACTAATGTTTGAAAGAGTGAAGCAACCGTCTTCTAAAACCAGCACCATGTTTTCGAGCCTTATGCCAAATTGGTTTGGAATGTAAACACCTGGTTCTATGGTTATGACCATGCCGGGCTTTAGCATAGCTTCGCTATGTTGGCTTATGCTTGGAAATTCGTGAATTTCGATACCGACGCCGTGACCAAGGCTGTGCGTGAAAAACTTATCTAAATACTTTTCTTTTAAACTCTCTCTTGCGACTTTGTCAATATCTTTTACCAAAGCACCCGCTTTGACACTTTCAAGAGCTCTAAGATGGGCATCTTTAACAGCATTGTAAGCTCTTTTAAAATCATCGGGGGCTTTTCCTATGTATATAGTTCTTGTGAAATCTGTGCAATAGCCTTCGTAAACCATGCCAAAATCGATTAAAAGCGGTTTTGATGCATCAATCTTGGCTTTAGAACTCTCCCAGTGAGGAATCGAGGAATGCCAATCAAAAGCAACTATTGCTGGGAAGCTCTCGCCAATTGCACCTTCTTTGAAAAACTCCTGATTTAAAAACGCCCTAACTTCGAGCTCGCTAAGACCGGGTTTTAGAAAGTTTAAAAGCCTTAGATAAATTTCGTCGCTTTTCTTGACCGCCTTTTTGATTATCTCAAGCTCGTCCTCTTGTTTTACAGAGCGCATGTCTTTCAAAGGTGAGTTAATTCCGGCTAAGCGAAAGGCTTTTGAATTTAGGCTTTTTTTAGTTTCACACGTTAGCTTATCGCTTTCAAATCCCACGGACTTTGCGTGCGATTTTAGAAAGGACTTTAAAAACTTAAAAACGGGGGGTGAAATCTCTATGACCTCGAAATCACCGCTTAGAGCTCTTGCTTTCTCTATATACCTGCTATCAGTGAGCAGATAAGAATTTTCTTTGGTTAGGATGAAAAAAGCGCTTGATGCCCTGAGCTTAGAGAGGTAGAAAACATTCGCAAAGGAGCTAAATAAAAATGCGTCTATGTTGAACTTTTCAAGCAATGACCTTGCGGCTTTTATGCGGCTCATCTTAGCCTCGACCTGTATTTTGAAACGGTGCGTCTTGAGATTTTAAGACCGAGAGCCTGAAGATGCTTGCTAATAAATTCATCCGTTGCTTTCGGGTGGGTTTTAACTGCATTTAAAATAGCTTGATAAACTAAGTGGGTGCTAATGCCGTTTGAGCTCTCTCTGCAAAAGAGATCTCTTAGTAGAAAGCATCCTGCGGGCGTTTTGATTAGCTTTTTAGAAATTAGCCTGCTGACAAAAGAAACGCTCAAATTTAGACTCTTGGCAACATCTTTTAGCTTAAGGGGTTTTAACGGACGCTTGCTTAGCAAAAAGTCCTCTTGGGTTTTTAATACGTGACTAACTAACTGCCTTAGCTTGGTTGATTTGTAGTTTAGAAATTCCTTCCAGCCTGGAGGAGCGCTTGCGTAAAGAAGCTCATCTGAGAGGGATATATACCATTCTTTTAGCTCGTAGTGAACTACTACATCAAGCCTTCTTTCAAGAGCAATGGGAGCGCTTTGCTCAAAGGGGGTGAGCTTTAGGGTAGATAGCGCCCGAAGGGCGCGTTTTTCTTTAATTCCTGACCTCAGAAGGGATAAGACCTTGGGAATAAGGTCTGGCTCCTCAGGATAGAGCTCTGAGAGCTGGATTTTAACAAACTCCTCGAAGTTTAAAGAGGCTGTGCCGAGGGGCTCCATATTTAGGGTGATAAATTTACGAATGGATTCTACCTCTTGGGGGGTAGAGTTATAGTCTTTGGCGATTTGCTCTAAATTGCCTATGAAGTATCCTCTTGGGTCGAGCCATCTGATTATCTCCTGGGCTATTCTTAAGC
>JANWVD010000136.1 GCA_025057715.1 Aquificaceae bacterium
AAACCCCCTTTCTCTCCCCCAAAGGAGTGCCTTTTCCCTAATTAGCCCTTCGCTAACCTCAATCCCCTCTAAGTTCTTAAAAACCACCTTCAGAAAATCTTCCTGACTGCCTACTTTAAAGGCAAGTCTTAAGCCAAATCTCTGAGCAAGCGATAGCTCACTCGCTATATCATCTGATTCAAACTTAGAGCTCTCATTCCCTTGGTAAACTATATTTCTTCTATTTGAAGTTGCATAAACTATGCAATTCTTTGGTCTTTCTTCAACATCCCCCTCAAGTATTGACTTAAGAACATACATCATCTCATCATTTTTCCCAAAGTTAAGGTCATCAAAAAACAAAATAAACCTCTCTTTTGCCTCTCTTAAAGCCTCATAGAGCTCTGAAATATGCTCTACATCGCTTTTATATACTTGAATTAGCCTAAGACCGCTATTTGCAAATTCCCCAAGAAGTGCCTTAATAAGCGAAGATTTACCAGTCCCGCTATCGCCCCATAGCAAAGCATCATTTGCATCAAAGCCTTTTACAAACTGAAGAGTGTTGATATAGAGCTCTCTCTTTTGGTATTCTATGTTTAAAAGCTCGTCTAACCTCGGGATATGCGGGTTTTTTATCTCAAAGAGCTCCCCGTTTTTGAACCTATAAGCCAAAGCGCTAAATTGGCTCATCTTTAACCAGCTTGTAAATTAAGCTATCATTTAGAGCAATCCAGGAAGCCTCGATAATATTTTCAGAAACCCCGACCGTTCCCCACTCTCTTTGCCCATCTGTTGATTGGATAACTACCCTCACCTTTGCCTTAGTGCCGTCCTTTTCGTTAACTATCCGAACCCTGTAGTCTTTTAATTCAACCTCTTTCAAGCTTGGGTAAAATTCCTCAAGACCTTTTCTTAAAGCCCCGTCAAGCGCGCTAACAGGACCATTCCCAAGCGCAACGGTATGTTGCAAAGTATTTTCCACCCTTATCCTAACTGTTGCTTCAGAAACTGGAAGTAAATCCTCGCTTCTTCTTGCGATTAATACTCTGTAAGCCTCGAGCTTGTAAAACTCTTTTAGCAATCCAAAGTGCCTAAGGCAAAGAAGCTCAAATGAAGCATCTGCAATCTCAAACTGGTATCCTTCCTTTTCAAGCTCCTTTATCTTCTCAAGGAGTCTAATCAGCTCTGGCGAATTTTCCTCAACCTCAAGCCCCATTTGCAAAAGCCTATGCCTTAAGTTTGACCTTCCAGATAGGTCTGATATCACAACCTTCCTGCTATTTCCAACCAAGATAGGGTCAATATGCTCATACGTTCGCGTATCTTTCAAAATAGCCGATGCGTGAACGCCGGCTTTATGAGAAAACGCCCCCTCGCCGACATATGGCATATTAGGCGGTATTGGAATGTTTGAAATCTCTGAAACAAAATAACTAAGCTGGGTTAGTTTCTTTAGATTTTCTTCCTCGACAACTTTATACCCCGATTTTAGCTGCAAATTTGCAATAACTGAACAAAGATTAGCATTACCGCATCGCTCCCCAATTCCGTTAATTGTCCCATGAACCTGTGAAGCCCCAGCAAGAACCGCCATTATTGAGTTTGCAACCGCGCATTCAGAGTCGTTATGAGCGTGTATGCCAATTTTCGCATCCTTTAGCTCCTCTTTTACCTCTTTTACTATCTGAAAGACCTCATTCGGAAGTGCCCCGCCGTTTGTGTCGCAAAGCACTATCCAATCCGCCCCCGCCTCTTTTGCAGTCTTTACAACCTTAAGCGCGTATTCTTTATTGGCTTTGTATCCGTCAAAGAAGTGCTCTGCGTCAAATATCACTTCCTCAACGCTCTTTTTCAAAAACTCAATTGTTTCAAAAATCATATTCAGATTCTCTTCAAGCGTGGTCTTTAACGCATTAAAAACATGAAAATCCCAGCTTTTGCCAAATATGGTTATGTATTTAGCCTCAGACTTTAAGAGCTCTAAAACCTGCTGGTCTTGCTCTATACTTTTGTTTGGTCTTCTCGTTGCGCCAAATGCGACTATTTTTGAGCTAAGTTTTAGCCTCTTTAACCTCTCAAAAAGCGCAGTATCTTTAGGGTTAGCACCTGGCCAACCGCATTCTATGTAATCTATGCCAAATTCGTCCAATTTTTGGACTATCCTTAGCTTATCTTCAAGCGAGAAGCTAACTTTCGGCGCTTGACTTCCGTCTCTTAAAGTAGTGTCATAGGTGTAGATTTTCATCTCAGTCTTCTAATGAGTATTGCTATCATTAAAAGTGTCAATAGTGTTAAGCTCCCCCCACCGCCAGCTTGACACCCCCCACCACCGCCTCCTCCCCCACCTGCCTCCCCTGGCCTTGGCTGAAAGTCAACATTTCTTAAA